>CAZLVM010000108.1:0-3008 GCA_964562875.1 uncultured Methanosarcinales archaeon
TTATATATTATTTATATGTATTTTTACATATGGCTAATAAATCAGTACTTCAGTACCCAAATAGTAAACAATATATAGTAACCGTGCCGAAAGGACTTGTTCTTGCAAAAGGATGGAAAAAAGGCGACAAGATTGAATTTGTGATAGACAAGTCAGGAAATATAGTAATGAGGAAGAAAAAATGAAGACAAACAATGTAATCATAAGATTGGATGATGTTTGCAAAAACTACAAGATGGGAGAGGTTATTGTCAAGGCGCTAAGCAACATGAGCCTTGACGTGAAAAGAGGGGAGTTCCTTGCAATAATGGGACCTTCAGGAAGCGGAAAAAGCACTGCTGTCAACATGGTAGGGTGCCTGGACATCCCAACTCATGGAAACATATACCTTGACGGGCAGAACATAGCAAAGATGACAGAGTCAGAGCTTGCCCAGATAAGAGGCAGGAAGATTGGGTTTATCTTTCAAAGCTTTAATTTGATAAATACTCTGTCTGCACTGGAAAATGTTTCACTTCCAATGATTTTTCAAAACGTGCCAAAAGAGAACAGAATTGCGAGAGCAACAAAACTGCTTGAGATGGTTGAATTAGGAGACAGAATACACCACAAGCCTACAGAACTTTCAGGAGGGCAGCAGCAGAGGGTTGCAATTGCGAGATCGCTTGCTAATGACCCCGAAGTTGTACTTGCAGACGAGCCGACAGGAAACCTTGATTCAAAAACAGGAGCTATGGTCATGGAATTCCTTAGAAAGCTGAACAAAAATGAAAAGAAAACAATAATCATGGTCACACATGATTCAAAACTTGCGAATCATGCTGACAGGATTGCCATGCTAAGTGATGGAAAAATTATAGGATTCAAAAAAAGGTGAGAGGTAAACCAAAATGAAAAAAATGAGCGCAATAGTGATTTTCGCTGTGCTTTTGCTCGGCGCAGCAGCTGCAGTTTATGCTGTGGACTATTCCACACCAAGCCAAGCCAGCGTGAGAATAAAGAGCACTAGGTATGACCCATTTCCAGTTGAACCTGGATCATACTTTGATGTATGGATAAGAGTTGAAAACTTCGGAGGGGCGGATATACAAAATTTCAAGTTTAAGCTTGACCCTGAATATCCGTTCAGCCTTGACCCAAATGAGGAGGCGCAAAGGGATTTTGGCCTGCTTAATTCCGGGGGACAGGCGCTGTTTAAGTTCAAGGTAAGGGCTGATATTAATGCTGTTGAAGGTGAAAACCCTCTTGCATATGAATTTTCAATATCAGGCGCAGACTGGAACAGAGCTCAGCTAAACATAAATGTCCACACAATGGACGCAATCCTTGCAATTGAGGATGTTGTGTCTGAGAAAGAAGTGATAGCTCCAGGGGACAAGACTTCAATAGAAATAAAGCTCAAGAACATGGCAGATTCTATACTAAAGAATGTCAATGTAAAGCTAAATCTCGTTGAGGTCATCCAGACCGGAGCAACATTTCAGGTTAAAGAGCTGCCAATATCTCCGCTGGGCTCAAGCGACGAAAAGACAATAAAAGTAATAGAAGGCGGCGAGGAAACATCAGTTAAGTTTGACCTGATTGTGGACTCATCTGCAGAATCAAAGGTTTACAAGATACCTCTTACAATAACCTACAATGATATGCAGGGAACAAACTACTCAAAGAACAACATAATCAGCGTACTTGTCGGAAGCGCTCCCGATGTCGCTATCACTGTTGACTCTTCAACCGCAAACATGGTGGGAAAAGTTGGCGATGTTGTTGTCAAGTTTGTCAACAAAGGTTTCAGTGAGATAAAGTTCCTTTATGTGACTCTTGATGAAACAGACAACTTTGAGCTTGTATCACCTTCAGAAGTTTACCTCGGGAATGTTGACTCTGACGACTACGAAAGTGCGGAGTTCAAAATTTATGTGAAGGACAGCCCAAATGGGGAGATAAACCTTCCATTAATGGTGAGCTACAAAGACACAAACAACAAACACTACAAAGAAGAAATAATCCTAAAAACCAGGATTTACAGCTCAAGCCGAGCAAAAAAGCTTGGCCTTGCAGAAGGGAGCAGCAGCGTAGGCATTATTGTTGTTATAGTCATAGCAGGCGGAGGATTCTACCTGTACAGGAAATACAAGAAAAAGCGCAAGAAATAATCTTGAACGCGAGGAAAAGAAATTCCTATGAGATATGACTACCTAAAGCTGTCAGTTGGCAGCCTGAAAAAGAGGAAGCTGAGGTCATGGCTGACCATGATTGGAATATTCATAGGCATAGCTTCAGTAATTTCCCTAATTGGGCTTGGTGAAGGGCTTAGGATTGCCATCACATCCCAGTTTGGATTTCTTGGAAGCGACATACTAAGCGTGCAGGCAGGAGGGATAGGATTTTTGGGACCTCCAGGCACAGGAGTTGTCAATCCATTAAGCGATGAGCTTGAGGGCAAGATTTCAAAGATACCTGGAGTTGAAGCGGCATTCAACAGGTATCTTCAAAGCGGAACAATGGAATTTAATGACAGACAGGCAATAGGCGCTGCAATTTCTCTCCCCTCCGGGGAAAATAGGAAGATAATGGAAAAGATGATGAATATCAAGGCAATTGATGGAAGGCTGCTGAAAGACGGGGACGACAAGAAACTAATGCTGGGGTACGGTTTTTCTGAAGATGATATTTTCGGGAAAGGAATAAAAGCAGGAGATAGAGTGCTTCTTAGCGGAATCCCTTTTGAGGTTGTCGGCATAATGGAAAAGAAAGGCAGCTTTCTCTTTGACGGCTCAGTTTTGGTAAATGAGGATGTGATGCTTGACATTCTAAGACCGGATGACGGAACTGTTGAAGTTATTGGAGTCAAGGTAAAGGATGTTAGTGTTATTGATAAAGTAAAAGAAGATGTTGAAAAACTCCTGAGAAATGAAAGAGATGTAAAAAAAGGGGAAGAGGATTTTGAAGTGTCAAGCCCTGCCCAGATAATTGAAACCCTCAACTCCACACTGTTTGCAGTGCAGCTG
>CAZLVM010000109.1:0-3003 GCA_964562875.1 uncultured Methanosarcinales archaeon
GTTGGTGCCAGGAAATGTGAAGCATTTACTGAGCATGTCATCAATACATATAAAATCAAGAATTTTGAGTGCACTGGTTGAACGCAGTGAATTTTTGTGTAAATCCTGATATTGACAAACATTTTTAAATGACGCCTTTAATAAGGTTATTATGGAATATGAGCTTGAATTAAACAGGGCAGCAGCAGAAATCGAAAAGCAGAATGCAAAGGTTGTATGCATACAGCTTCCTGATGGATTGAAGCCAGAGGCAGAATCAATAGTTCTTGAGCTGGAAAAACAGACCGATGCAAAGATAATTACATGGCTTGGAAGCTGTTTTGGAGCCTGCGATGTTCCTTTGCAGGTGAAAGACCTGGGGGTTGACCTCTTAATCCAGTTTGGACACAGTGAGTGGAAAAAATGATGAACTATGTTTTGACATCAGTTATTGTTGGGCTTGGCTTAATCTGCGGAATGATTACAGGAATTATTGCAAAAGAAGAGCTTAAACCAGGCAGAAAATGGCTTGAGTTTTTTCAAAGCGCAATGCTCGCTTTTATCGTATTCTTTTTTATGTTTCAGTATACTGGCATTTTGGCATCAGCAGCTATAATGGTATTAGCCATGCTTTTTTTAGACAGATTCAAAAACAAGGCTGACTGCATAATCTATCTTGCCCTTTCAGTTTTATTCTACCTTTCATACAGTAAATTCTTTGTGATTGTATCTGCAATGATATTTCTTTATTCATTGCCAACAGGCTCATTGTTTATAATGAAGAAGTCAAAGCTAAGAATTGTTTTGGTGTCATTTGGTTTCATAATTATTTCAAATCTGCTTTTCCTAATCTTTTAGCAGTCCTGAGAATTCTAAAACATATTCAAGCCCGGATATTACAGTAAACAAGACTGCAATAAGCATTATCCACCATGCAAAATAAGAATCAAGAATCACTGCACTAATTCCTATTACCTGCGAAACTGTCTTTATCTTGCCAAGGCTGCTTGCATGTATCACTTTTCCTTTTGCGGCAGCAACAAGCCTTATGCCTCCAATCAGAATTTCTCTTGCAATAATAACAAAAGCCATCCATGCCTCAACTCCATGGCCAATCAGGAAAATCAGCGCGGCAGAAACGAGAAGCTTGTCTGCTATTGGGTCTGCAAACTTGCCGAATGCTGTTATTTCATTTCTTTTTCTTGCAACATAGCCGTCAACTGCGTCTGTAAGCGAGATTAGGATAAAAACAGCGGCAGCAATAATATGGCTGTACTTGATTGGGAGATAAAGCACTAATATGAAAATAGGTATCAGTGCTATTCTTCCGATTGTTATAGTATTTGCAAGATTTACCATTTTTCATTCCTTATATGAGTATAGTAAGCAAAGCGGTTAACTCCAATATGAAGCAATGCGCTGATTGCAACAATTACACCTGCTTCAGCCCAGCCAGGAAAAAATATAATTGAAGCCAATGCAAGAGCTCCTATAGTATAATCAATTTGGTCAAATGGAATCCATGGCTTTCCTGACTTAACACCAACTCTTCTTTTGAAAAAGCTTTCAACCATATCACCCAAAAGCGTTCCAAACGCAAGAAGCACACCAAGCCATATTGTTGCAGTTGTGTAGTCAAACAGGCTGTTCTGCTGAAAAAACTGAAATTGGTAGAGCCATTTTTGCAGGACAAACATCAAAGTGCCTGCAATTGTGCCAAGCAAAAGGCCTCTCCATGTTTTGTTCTTTCCAAAAATAGGCTTTCCATTTAACCTGATACCAAAGTCAACAGGATATGCGAGCCATTTCATGATTCCCTTTGAAATGACTGGAGTCATGTTTGCAATGTAAGATGGCATCATAAAATAAAGAACTGCAAGAAGGTTCATAGTTTCCCCCCATAATAGGATATGATTGTTTCACCTGCAAAAACATTGCTTCCTTTGCTTATTTCAAGATGATGGTCAGGCATTATAAGCGCAACATGGCTCCCCAGTCTTGTCTTTCCAATTTGCTGGCCTTTCAGGACAACATCTCCTTTTTTTATTTCTGTATCTATCTTTCTTGCAAGAGCTCCTGCAATCTGCAGTACTTTTATTTTTCCTGCTTTGCTTTTGATTAAGGTTTCTGCCATGCTGTTTTCAAGAATTTTAACTCCTTTCCATATCCCTCTTTTCCCCCTGCTGTGCTTTACGCTTATGACTTTGCCTTCAACAGGAGACCTTTGCACATGGGTATTAAAAATGCCTGTTGAAATAATAATCATATATCCATTTTTCGCAGTATCTTCAGTATCATTTGCGAGCTCTTTAATCCGATTAGCATCTTTTTTGCTGAAAACCTGCCTTTTCTTGCTGTTTACCTCAAGAAGGTCAATAATTTCAACAACAGTTCCGTCAACAGGACTCACTATGCAGTCTGAAGGAGGAATTTCCCTTGCCGGACTCCTTCCAAGGAAGACTATTGCGCTTATGAAAAGCACTATAATTACAAATGCCGCCCCTAAAGCAATGAAAATCATAAATTCTCCTGAAGGTTTAAATAATATAAAGCTTTCTTTTTAAGTATGGTAACTGTAATAGTTGACTGCTACACAGACGAACCCGCAGGATTGGGAGTTCCGCCTTACCTGGGCACATATCCAAGGTATATTGCAGGCTGGCTGAAAGAGAATAATGAAGATTATGCCTACATTACAATTGATGACTTAAGGCTGTTAAAGAATTTTAATGGAAAGAAGCCTGTTCCAAAGCCAAGCCAGAAGACAAGCATAACTGTTTACAATACAACAAAAAACAAGGCAGAAATACTCAGTAATGCTGCGCGAATAATAGTAATTCTTGGAGTTCATACACCGGGCAAATACCTTTCTGCTGTTCCTGGAACATTAAAGGAAATAACAAGGCTTTTGGAAGGGTATAGAGGAGAAAAAATACTTACAGGCCCGGCTGTTTACGGAACTTCGGCTGAAGGAGGAAAGTTTGCAGAAAGAACAAGCCTAAAGGCATTTGACAAAGTTGAGGA
>CAZLVM010000110.1:0-2960 GCA_964562875.1 uncultured Methanosarcinales archaeon
GCATGTGAGTAAGAATTACATAATCAATGTCTTTTTGGGTTAAGTTTTCTTTTTTTAGGGCTTCTAAAAGAAGCTTTTTGTTCATGCCTGGGTCAACAATGATATTTTTGCTGTTATCCTGTATTAAAGAAACAGTGCATGATGCAAATTCAATATCGTCTTTTTCTCCTGCATATCCTTCAACTAATACTTTTACTTTTGCCATTGTTACTTTTTTGATTTATTATATGCAATTACGAAAAGAACGACAAGAACCAAGCCAAGGAAAATAATTCTCACATATCCCTGCACATATCTCCAAAACATCATTGATGTAAATATTACAGTTATTATGCCTCCAGCCATTAATCCTGATGCTGCGCTGAGCGATTTGAGGAAAACTCCGCTGATAATAGCTGCAAGGCCAAGAAGGATAAGAATTACAAATGAAACTCTTCCATGTGATTCCCTTGCTGAATCATACTCCTGCATGCATTCAAAGGTATAATCGCAGAAGTTATTAGTCCATTTTCCACTTGCTTCGGCGCAATTCTCAGCTGTCTGATTTTTATCAGGTGAAACCATCCTCTCAAATCCTTCGCAGTAGTCTGAATATTCAGGCATAGGATAAAAAGTATCCATTCCATAAATCAAGAACATTGGGATGATTATTGCAATTCCAATCCCAACCAGAATATTCTTTATTTTGTTCATATTATTTGATTTGAAGTTTTAGTATTTAAATTTAACTTTACTAAAATTTTGAATTTGCAATATACTAATCTTTCAGTGCTTCACTGTCGAGATTGCTCTTGAATTTATGGCATTCTTTGCAAAGAGTCCTTAGATTTGCCTTTTCAAATAATCTGCCGCCAATTCTTAATGGGATTATATGGTCAATATCAAGTTCTGCCTTTCTAAACCTCTTTTTGCATAAGCCGCATCTGTAATTGTCCCTTCTTAAAATATCCTTCCTGACAAAATGCCATGAATTATTCCTATTGAATTCAGCCATGCATTTTTTAGAGCAATAATGTCTTCTTCCTTTTGCAATTAAGTTATCACAATTCCTGCAAAGCTTGCTCCCAAACCTGTCCAGTTTGTCAGGCGTGTCAGAAATTCTTGGATAACGGGGCATATTAACTGCTTTAATCCATTAGCATATTTTAAGTTTTTTATTATGCGATTAGAATTAGTTTATTAGTTAGAAGTTCTGGGCCGGATAAATGCATGCGAGTTATGATAGGTCAGTGACACTAATTTATATAGTTCGGGTACAATATAACTTGGTATGGAGGGTGATTATAATGACAAATGAATGTTTAAATTGCAGATCTGAAATATCAGACAGCAGACTATATTGCGATGAATGTCTTTTCAAGAGTTCAAAAAAATCTTAAGAATAAGCAGTAAAGACAGCGTCTAAATTCTTTAGCTTTTAGATGTCCCGATGAGGCTCAATTGCTATTTCAGAATGCTTTGACACAGGAAGCATCTGTTTTTTTCTTAAAATAAAGAAACATTTAAATCAGGATATTACGATAAGGAGATAAGTCCGGCAAAAAATGAACCTATCACTAAAAATAAGCGGAGTAACAAAATCCTTTTCAGGGAAGCCTGTAATTACAGGGTTAAATCTTTCTGCAAAAAGCAAGGATATAATCGGGATTGTAGGAAAAAGCGGGTGCGGAAAGTCAACACTTCTGAAAATTCTTGTGGGATACTTAACTCCTGATGAGGGCAGCATATTTGTCAATGGGGAAAACATATCCAAAAATATTATGGACCTTAGAAAGAATGTAGGATATACTACGCAGGAAAACTCCTTTTATGACAAGCTCTCAATTCTTGAAAATATGAGGTATTATTCCAACCTTTACAAAGTGCCGGGCAGGGAAAGGGAAGAGCGAATAAAAAAGCTGCTTGAGCAGGTTAGGCTTTATGAGCACAGGAAAACCCTTGCTGAAAATATATCAGGAGGCATGAAAAGAAGGCTTGATTTTGCAATATCCCTTCTTCACAATCCTGGAATTCTTGTCCTTGATGAGCCAACAGCAGGGCTTGACCCAATTCTTATAGAACAGTTTTGGGGTGTTGTAAAGGATGTGGTTGAGAAAGAAGGCAAGATTGTGATTATGAGCTCGCACATACTGCATGAGATAGAAAGGCACTGCACAAAAGCCGCATTTATGGATGGCGGAAAAATAACAAGCATGCTTGAAAAGAAAAAGATGAAAAATCTTGAGCAAAAATTCATTAAAAAGGTGATTTGAATCAGGATGATTAATGAGCTTGTCAAAAACCTGAAAATTATGTTCAGGAACTGGACAACAATTTCACTTTTGGTGATAGCTCCAGTCCTGCTGATACTGGTAATAGGATACACTTTTGGCAGCGATCAGTTTACAGGCCTGCGCATAGGGCTTGCAGGCAGTGAAGGGATGAATATTTCAGAATTTTCACAAAGCGTGCAGCCTTATGGTGGAATAGTCAAGTATTCAAGCATTGACAACTGCATGCTGGACCTTTCGATAAGGGAAGCAAATATCTGCATTTATGTTGAAGGGCTGTTTAACCAAGGCTCAAAAGGAAAAGGTGAAATACCCACTGGAAGAATATCATATTACTATGACAACACCAGAAAGTCTGTTTCAGTCCCGCTTATCCAGTTGCTTCAGGAATTTTTTGGGGTTGCTGAAGAAGAGATTAGCATAGAATCTGCAAAATCGATTATGGGAGACATACAAAACCTTCTTAATTTTATTAATTCAAGAAAAGACGATGTTTCAGATGTGAAAGCAGAGGCAGAGTCAATAAAGACAGACCTCGCTGAAAGAAAGCAGAATCTTGAAAAGGCAAGGGCAAACTTTCTTCCTGCATACAATGCAGTAAAGGCTTCGCAGGCAAAGCTTCATAATTATTCGGATGAGATAAGTTCAAGAGCAGAAAACATTTCATTGGACATTGAATTAATTACAGAC
>CAZLVM010000111.1:0-2905 GCA_964562875.1 uncultured Methanosarcinales archaeon
ATGCAAGCACAGGCAGGAAGATTAGTATGCCTGCTATAAGGATTGCAGGTCCGCTCATCAGGCGGAGCAAAAGGTCAACAATGATAACTGCAATGCTTATTGCTATGAACACAGGTATTATTTCCATTGCTTTTTTTACGCCAAGCGAAAAGCCTGTTTTAATTGCTTTCAGAGGTTTGTTTTTTATGATTAAGCAGTATGAGATTACAGAAAAATAAAACATTACAATCCAGTATACAAATGAAACTATGACTGCAGTTGTTATTGATGTTCCAGGGGAAATTCTTTCCAATGCGCTTAGCTGGAAATCAGAGTAAATAGAGATGAAATGGTAGAATGCATAAGCAATAACCCAGATTATGTTGACTATGAAAAACCTTCCCATGAACTTATAGAAGTGCATTTTGTCCCCAGTCATCCATGATGCAATTTTCCAGTTTATGCCCTGGAAAAAGCTGAATAGGATATAGAATGCAATTCCTGCAATCAGGTAAAGCCAAACTATGTTGTGGAGATACTGCACTACTGAAGTGTCTTTCAGCGCTGTCCCGATTGTTGCAGCAGTGTTGCCGCCTGCCATGACTGATGCAGATGATACTGTCATTATTGCGCTGATTTGGGTGATTATCATTCTCATGATTGGGAGGATGAGCACGCCGTATAAGAACATGAATAATATGTCAAAGAATACCTGGTAGATTATGCCGAATGGATTTTTTGCGATTATTGACATTGAGCTTTTTAGCTCTTTCAACAGTTTTTTCATTTTTCAAGTTCTTCATCAATTGCAGTTTTTAGCTGAGTAAAGCTTTGGTATCCCACAAGCATCTGGTTGTTTACAAAGAAAGTAGGTGTTCCCCGCACACCCAAAGCGGCAGCATCGCCTGCCTGCTTTGCAATCAAATCAGCTTTTTCCCTGCCAAGAAGGCATGCTGAAAAAAAAGTCCTGTCAAGCCCAACCTCTTCAGCGTAGTTCATAAGGGATGACACAGAATAATCTGTGTTAAGCCAGAGCACTGCGTAATACTCAAGGAATTTTCCCTGGTCTCTTGCGCACTCTGAAGCTTCAGCCGGCTCCTGCGAACCTGCGTGGCCAGGCATGTTGACATGCACAAAGTTGACGTCGTTGCCGTATTCTGATATTATTGCCATGACCTCTTTTGCAGCAGATCTGCAGTAAGGGCAAAGAAAGTCAGAAATTTCCATGAGAGTTACTTTTGCACCAGGATTTGTGCCTTCCTCACTTGATGAGAGATTATAGTTTACGGTGGAGGTAAGAATATCCCTGAAGCTTGCCTGGGCATCTCTTGTTGTGAACATCTTGTCCATGTTTACAATTAATGCGCCAAGGGCTATTATTGCTATAATAACTGCAGCAGTAAAAAAAATATCCTTATCTCTTGCCTTCAAGATACCCACCTCTTTTTGGATTCAGCACTGCCCTGCAGGCACATCGCTTCCTGTGCTAAGGGTTTCACCGCAGCCCTTAAGCCCCGGATTGTGCTTGCAGAAATTGCTCTTTACTGTTTCTGCGTCAATTCCAGAGAATGTGAACTTGTTGTTTGCAAGCCATGTAGGACTTGCCCCTATACCAAGCTCCTGAGCAAGCTTTATGTTATCTGAATGAAGCTTTGTTCCTTCATCTCCGATGAAGCAATTGCTTATCATGCTTGCGCTCATCTTTGCTTCTGCTGCGCAAGGCTCCCAATCATCGCTTCTTATGTCTTTGTCTCTGCACCAGATATAGTCCATGTACTTGTAGTTGTCAGGATAATTACTGATTGCGCAAAGCTCCCTTATGTTTTCGTCAACTTCCGGCTGGCCATGCAATGAATTAAACTGACCAGGAGCTGTTTCGGTTGCAATGTAATTTATATGGAAGTCAATGTCATCTCCGAAAGCTTCAAGCACTTCTTCCATTGCGTCAAGAGCTTTTGTTCCGTAAGGGCACTGTGACATAACAAATACATCAAGCCTGCCTTTCATTTCTTCTCTGCAGACAGTCTTTGATGAGCACTGAGGGTCATTGCAGTCAACAGTTCCATCATTATTGTCGTCAACTCCATTTGTGCAGATTTCTGCTTCAGGGTTGAATGTTGCGCCAATTCTTAATGATAAAAGGTCGCCTGTTTCGTCAAGGTATCCTGAAATCTGGTCATAGCCAGGGGCGGATTTAACGCCTTCTGTGAAAAGAACAGCTGGAAGCACTTTTACTCCTGTGCTTTCATAAACAGCCTTTCCTTCTTCGCTTGAGTAGTCAAGTTCTTCAACTTCAAATGATGTGAATATTTCCTGCAGTTTTGGCTTTAGAATTGAGACAGCTGCATTGCAGTCGTCGCATCTTTCATCAGATAGTATTATCAGCTTTTGGCCTGATGGAACATCCTGGTCATTGCCTGTTGAAGGGCCTCCTGTTATAGCGGAAAATCCCTGTGTTAGTATTGATATTACAAGCAAGACTCCAAGAAGGAGTGTTGCTCCCTGCCACATTGTGATTTTTTTTATTTTTTTATGCTTATTAGCGTAATGTGTTTTTTTATGGTGTTCTTCGTGTTTCTTTTCTTGTTCCATAATAATACCCCCTTTTTGGAATCTTAGATAGGCACTCTTTATAAATTTTTTGATAGTCATAATTGATTTCAATAATCTTTAAATCTATGCTTCAATAACTATTATTATTAGGGGTTATGACAGTGACTGAAGATGAAAATTTTGAATCCCTGCCAGAATACCAAAGGCACCAGCATGCGCTGGAGGAAAGGTATGAGAATGGGGGTCTGGATTTTGAAAGACACGCGCTTGAAGACTGCTTTAATAGATTTGGTGATGAAATAAGGAAGTTTGCGGATGATTCTCCAGAGATTACAAGGGAAATGGCTATTGTTAAATGGCTTTTTATGAAAAG
>CAZLVM010000112.1:0-2901 GCA_964562875.1 uncultured Methanosarcinales archaeon
ATAGACTATGAAAAGTGCTGCTGGAAGGACGGCAAGTGCACAGCCTGCTCCTGCAAAGGAGAGTGCAAGGGATGTGTTGATGCTTGTTCTGTTGGAGCATTGAAGAGAGGAAAGCTTATTGAATTTGACAGGGAAAAGTGCATTGACTGCGGTGCATGTGTTAATGCCTGCGAGCATGATGCTATTTCCATGGAATAAGTTTTAAATAGGATTTCATATCTTACTAAAAAAATGAATAAAGAACATATGCTGGCATTGTTTGTGATTGCAGTTATTGTTTTCACAGGTTTTACAATAGCCAAAAACGCAGGTGAGGAAAAAGTGGTAAAAAAAGTAACAGCATCTCATATATTAGTTAAGACGCAGGAAGAAGCTTCTATAATTTCTTATGACGTGAAGCATGGAAAGAGCTTTGAAGAAATTGCAATGGAAAAGTCATTGTGCCCTTCTGGAAAGAAAGGCGGAAGTCTTGGCACATTCTCAAGAGGCCAGATGGTAAAGGAGTTTGATGATGCCTGTTTTAATCCAAGCAACAAGAAAGGCGATATTATAGGTCCAATCAAGACCCAGTTTGGATGGCATATTATAAGAATTGACGATATTGCTTGATTATTTTACAATCAGCTTTTTGCGGGCAGCCATCCTGACCATTTCAGGGTCATAGGTCCATATTATTATCCCTTCTTTGTCTATTATTATTTTCCCTGATTCTTTGAGATAGTCAAGTATTACCTGGAATGTTTGGTACATCATCTTTTTTGGAAGCTTTTTCCAGAGTTGGTATTTGCCAAGCTCCTGGCTGTATTTTTTTGAAGCTTTCTCTACCATTTTTACTGATTCAAGTGTTGGGCTATGAAGTATTTGCATATTATATAAACTTATATAACACATATATTTAAGTCTTTCCATAGCCAAACCTTCTCTCATATTCCTTATGGCTAAACCATTCAAGAATAAAACTTATAAGGGTAATTTCATCCTGTTTTATTGTGTACACTATCCTCCACGCATTTGGCAGGTTGTATTTCCATAGGTTAGTTATCATGTATGGCTTAACATAACTTTTTGGCCAAACCTTTTTTGGAACTTTTGTGCCACAGAGCGGGTCCTGTTTTAAGTCATCAATTGCTCTTGATATGAATTCAAAAAGTTGTTTTTCCTCATGTTTTCCTTCCTTTAATGCCTCAAACTCTTTGAGCAGTTTTTCAGAGCCAAATGCAACAGAATAATTATTATTCATTAAGAAGGGTGCATAAGAATTCTTAATATGTCTTTGCCTGTTTTTCCCGGAAATATTTAAGTAATCTTAATAAACAATCTTACTATTATATTTGCAAGGAGGTATTCAACATGAAAAAAATTATTTTAGCTGCGATATTTATTTTGTTTCTTTCAGGGTGCGCATATAATCAGATTTCAGCCCCTGACAGGTTTCTGCCTGAGAAGTGTGCGATGCCAGCAGGATTGGCATGCCTTGATTTCACGGCAAGCCTTGACAGCGTGTCTTTGACAATCCAGAATAGTATGGGATTTGGCTTGGATGATGTTGAGCTAAGCCTTGTTGATAGTGGTGATGTTTTGCATGCATGTGTTTCTGAAGGGGATAATCTCATGGATGACGGCGAGCAGAAAGTTTTTGTCTGCTCAGGAGAATTCCAGCAAGGAAGGCTTAATGGAGACATTTCTATAAGCTATATCAACTCTGATAACGGCCTGAATTCAATAAAAGTAGGCAATATTATAGCCATGATAAAATAATTAAGCAGTATTTTTTCTGAAGAAAAGAGCTATGTTTCCCCATCCTAAGGGGACATGGTCAATCTTGTGCCTGAATGCAGGTCCTCCTTCTCCCCATACTGATTTTACAGTGTGGTTTCCTTCATATATTGCTGCATGGGTAGGGCCTTCGCCTTTGCTGATATATACCATTATATCGTCAGGTTTTCTTTCTTCATCTTCAACAAGATGGCATAAGCCATAGATGTCTTTAACATTGTCCACTTCAGGGCCAAGCGCATAAATCCAACAGTCTCTTCCTTCCATTGGGGGCTCAACCATCTCCAGATAATCAGGCAGTCTTCTGCAGAATTCATCAGGCTTTTCCCGGCTCATTCTTTCAGCAAGCTCTCTTCTTTCAGGAATCCCTGCATCAACTATCATAATAAAGAATTATTTTGAGCTTATTTAAAAAAATTAACCTTATTCACCCATATTTCCAGCAGCATCAATAACACGCTTATGTCTCTTCTGCTGCGCACAGTGCGTCTTGTTCTGCACAAGAAGAATTGACGGGTCTTCAAATGCCATGTTTCCATATGCATCATTGACATCTTCCCATATTTTCCAAACCTGCGCATCAGAAATATCTTCAGGAGTCTGATAAACCCTTTCTCCGGCAATGCCGCAGAATGCAGGCGCCATCTCAAACTCATGTTGTTCAAGGCCGTAAACAATTACCTTTTCCAAATCTTCTCCGCCTAAGTCTATTTTGTCGTGAAAATCAAAAGTCAGTCTTGCAGCTTCTCTTACTCTCCCAATAGCAGAATGCATTAATTCGCTTCTTTTTTCCAGAGGAAAATCAGCAGGCAGGCTGCCTAAGCCGCTTACATGCTTTACTACATACTCCATTAAATGCTCATACATTTTGCCCTCAATGAGTAGTAACAAATAGCCCTTTATAAAGCTAATGGGGTTATGCAGCCCTTCTTCTTATTTGCATGGCCAGCTTTCTTATTTTCCTGTCATTTGTCTCGATAGAATCAATTATGCCATAGAATGAGTCTGCTTCTCTTAACTGTCTTTTGAGCACTGAGGCAATTTGTGTTGCCAGGGATTCAGCTACTCTCCCTTTTCCCATGATTGGGCCTATTGTGAATGCTGAAATATGCCTTAGGGTTGCAG
>CAZLVM010000113.1:0-2865 GCA_964562875.1 uncultured Methanosarcinales archaeon
ATCAGCTCTTTTGGATACCCCATCATGTTAATAATAGCTGCTTTCAATTCAGTTGCAGTGCCTTCTTTCTTTTTTCCATCAGAAATAATATAGCCAGAGTCCTGCTTTACTCCAGCAGTTGTTCTTTTCAGAACTCTTTTTATCTCAATCTCTTTCCCGCCAAGCTCAAACTTTAGTTCTACATAGCCCTGCTTTTTCCCGTGCCTTAGGAGAGATTCTCCTGAAAGGTCTCCTTTCATTATTCCAAACAGCGCAAACTCTGCTGCAAGAAGAATTGTTGATTTTCCGCTTCCAATGTCTCCGCTAAGCAGGACTCTTCCTTCTGGAAAATCTATCTCTTCGCTAAGATAGCTTCGTATATTTAGAAGCTTAATCGATTTTAAAATCATAAAAAAGAAAACAGCTTAGGATTATTTATACTTAGTTGTAGCAGAGAATATATGTTTATTTATTAAGAAAAAATAATCAAAGCATCTTCTTCAGGTGCTCGACCATTTCAACAGGTGTTGGGTCTATCTCATATTTCAAAGCAAGGTAATATGCTGTGAAATCACCCAATAATATTGCTGTAAACAGCTTTGTCATGATTGAATCCCCTTTCATTCTTAGTTCCATTACAGGGATTCCCTGCTTTTTTATCAGTTCTTTTGTAATCTTCATTCTCTTCTTTACCTGAGAATGGTCATTGTCATTAGAAATCATTATGACAAAAAGAGGACCCTGATGGTTTACATAGCCGTTCATTTCATTATGGTTCATTTCAGGGAACACATTGCAGAACGCAGGGGTCTTTGAATTCTCATTGAATGCAATCTTCCATTTGTAGCCTGCAGAGCTTAATCTTTCTGAAGTATATATAATGGGTATTTTCTCAAAAAGCTTTTCAGCTATCTCCTGAGCCTGTGAATCTATTTCGTCACTGTGAAGAGCATTTATTGTCTTTTCAATGTCTTCATCAATCCCTTTTACAATATGCGAGTTAATCAGCACGCCAAGAATTGCAAAGAACATGTATCCTATTCCCGCTCTTGGCTGGAATCCTTCAAATGGATGCGGTACTTTTATGAATTCAACCTTTTGTTTTTTTGCAATCTCTTTTAGCTTTCCTCCTGATGCGAGCACAACAACCTTGCAGCTTTTTTTTCTTGCATCCTGGTATGATGATATTGCCTCTTCAGTATTTCCAGAGTATGAAACAGCAAATACAAGGGTTTTATTGTTTGCCCATTCAGGAAGCTTGTAGTCTCTGCTGACATGCACTTTTAGCTTTGTGTCTGCCAGTACGTTTTGCAGAACTAATCCAGGCAGTGCAGAGCCGCCCATGCCTGATATTATTATATTGTCAACATCTCCAAGAATCTTTATGCCGTCTGCCAGCCTTAGTCCTTCTCTTACCTGTTTGTGAAGGCCTGCTATTGAGCCGTGCATGTCTGACTTGTCTATATCCTCTTTTTCAGCCATGGTAAACCTTATGGCGGATTATTATATAAACCTTTTTATGCCTTTAACAGCTTGCAGCCCTTTTCAACCCTTTCAAATTTGGATTCAACCTTTGTAAGCCCTACTGCAATTCTTTCAACTCTTCTCTTGAAAATGACAAAGTCTTTTTTCATGTCAATGAACATTTGGAAGAATGAGCCTGCCGCAAATATTGCGCTTGCATAAGGGATAAGTTCAACCCATACTGGGCTGTTTATTATGCCTGCTGCCTTCAGCACTACCCAAACTGCCATTACCGCCATTGAAAGCCAAAAAATCCATATGTATATAATAGTCGAATTGGCTTTTTTCATTATATTACATGGGGATTTAGAGTTATTAAACTTTTCGCAGGAACTGCTGAAATAATTCCGAAGCAATAAATTTATAAACAGCTCCTGAATCCTTGTTTATGGAGATGTGGGCAATGGCTTGCCTGAATCCATATATGACATAATAACGGAGGCCCAAAATGAGTATGTACAAATATGTAAGAGAACTTTGGAAAAAGCCAAAGGAGACAATGCCTGAACTTTTCAGGGAAAGATTAATTCTTTGGAGGAGACAGCCTTCAACAGTAAGAATTGAAAGACCAACAAGGATTGACAGAGCAAGAAGTCTTGGATACAAGGCTAAGCAGGGAATTCTTGTTGTAAGGCAGAGAGTCATCAGAGGAGGGCATTCAAGAGTCTGGACAGAGATTGGCGGAAGAAGGTCAAAGCACAGCAGCCCAAGGATGGACTTGAGGAAGAACTACCAGCAGATTGCAGAAGAAAGGGCAAACAAAAAGTTCAAGAACTGCGAGGTTCTTAACAGCTATCTTGTTGCAAAGGATGGAACATATATATGGCATGAGGTTATCCTTGTTGACAGGTCAAGTCCTGGAATAGTAAAAGACCCAAGATTCTCATGGCTTAACGAAAGCCAGCATAAGGGAAGGGTTTTCAGAGGACTTACTTCAGCAGGAAGAAAGTCAAGGGGCTTGTACCATAAAGGAAAAGGCTCTGAAAAGGCAAGGCCAAGCAGAAGGGCAAACTCGAGAAAGCTTTAGAATTTAAGCTCCATCCTGTTGATGCCGCTGATAAGGCTCATATAGCCGTCTGAGGATTTGTAGTTTTTTATTATTTTTGATTTTTCAAAAACTTTTGATAGGAACATCCCCAGCCTTTCGGCTGTCTTGTCCTCGTCGTGTATTTTTACATTTATACTGTCCTTTCCATCAATCCCGCCCTTGGCCATTTTCTCCATCTGCCTTATATCCATTATAATTGAAGCTGCAGCCTCATCGCTTTTGCCTGCTTCTACCTCTTTGAAGATTTCCTTTTCCTTTCCATCATCAAAAGATATGCTTAGCTGCACTTCCTGAGTTCTTGGCTGAAATCCTGT
>CAZLVM010000114.1:0-2711 GCA_964562875.1 uncultured Methanosarcinales archaeon
CATTGTTTCAGCATTTCCTGAACTGACAACATCACTTATTGCTGTTATAAAGAGAAAGGCAAAAATTTCTGCAGGAATACTTATTGGAAGCAACATAACAAATCCAATGTTTGCACTGGGAATTGGTGCAATGATTTCAACATACACAGTTCCAAGGGTTGCTGTTGTGTTTGATTTGCCGTTCAAAATAATAACAGCATTCATACTTCTCGCATTTCTCTGGAAAGGAAAGCTCAAGAAAAGAAACGCAGCAGTGCTTATATTCTTCTACATACTTTTCCTTATACTAAGGCAGTTCTTGTTCCCTGTGGATGTGATGTAAATGCCTTTAATGGAAGTATTAATCCATGTTCCAGGGGATAGGGAAGCAATTATTGAAGAAATAAAGAAAAGAAATTTCCCTCATAAGCAGATAAGGAATTACATATGGATTGAAAACACATACATATACCTTGGCAGCTACGGCCATGAGGGAAACCGCCTTTGCCTTGAAACTGACTCTGCAAAAAGCGGGGCTGGCAAGCCTATTCAGAGAGGGCTCAATGGCTACGGCGGCAATGCTCTTCCATTTGCAGCCCAAGTGAAGATTTTCAATATTCTGAAAAGAGCTGTAATAGCGCATAGGGCAGAATTTTACAAAAAAACAGAGCAGGAAATACAGAAGAAAAGGGCCGGAAGGGACAGTGCCCTTGAGAAGATTCATGGGGTAATAAACTTTGAAAAGAATGTTTTGAAAGAAGAGCACAGGCTTGAGGCCCAGATTAGCGCAACGATTAAGTTTATTTCAGGGCTTCAACAGGATTTTCCAAAATCCACATTCAGGGAAAAAGACCCAAGGACTATGGACCATGGAATCCTGGCATTGCACATTGAAAAGCTGAAGCAAATCCTTGCCTATCTAAAAGCTGAAGAAATAGAGACAGTCCATATCCTGAGGGGAGCTTCGACTGTCAGGGTAGATGAAGAAGGAATAAGAGTTAGGATTAAGAAAAAGCACCTGAGAAAGCTCGCAGCAGAACTAAGGAAGTTTGCTGCAGACATGAATTATTTTCTTAAGGTATGGGTAAAGATGTTCCAGATAACAACTGAAATGCGGGCTCATTTAAGGGAGTTCTACACGCGTATATTCAGGTTATATTCCTGGTACGCTGCCCTTTTCAAGGCAGAGTCAAAAAAATAAAAATCAGATAAATCCTCTTCTTGTCCTGTAAGCTTTAATCTCGTCCCTGTACTGAGTAAGCCTGACTATGCCATCCTGGCTTATTGAGGGTATGCTCCCGCTTACCCCTCCAAAACTGTCAACCAATGGCTTTAGCCTTGGGTCAAGCCTTGAGCGGTCCATCATTGAAAAATCCTGCATTGCTATCACTTTTGGCTCTAGCTTTGCAAGAATCTTTTCAGCTTTAGCAACCTTTTCCCGGAAAATACTGTCCCCTGCCCCGTAGGAATGTTCCTTGTCTGCAGCTGACATTGCGTCGGAAAAATCTGATACATCGCTTTGCGTCAGCATGGCACTTGGCATAGCATTCTTTAAGTGAACCATCTGCCCCATGAATTTTTCAAGCTTTTCATATGCCTGTTTTAGCTCTGCCGCCCTTGCGTATTTTACTCCGCCTTCGCACATCCTGACTGCGGCCCCTAATCTGGCAACATCACCTGTTGAGGCAGCTATTTCGGTTTCAAGCTCATGAATAGAGCTTATCTGCACACAATCATACTGCCCTGCAATACCAATAAGGTCATCTGCAAAACCTGTAAAGTTTCTCTGCACATCCTGCGTTGCCTTTTTCCAGTGCACGTCTGCAAGGGCTTTCTTGAACCTTGCAGTTGTTGCAGCATAAGCTTCAGGGAGTGCATCTGCTCGTTTCCTTACTTCTCCCTGGAGCCGGGTTATTTCATCTGGAGAATATTCAACTGTTGGGATTTTTTTAATCTTTAAGCATTCAACAAGGTCTTTTGCTGTTTCAACCTGCGCCCAAAGTTTGTCCATATGAACGCTGATTGATGCAACTTCATATGCTTCATTTCTTAAAGCAACATTCTTTTTTGTAATGTCTTCAAGCTTTTCTGCTTCTTCAACTTGGGTTATTTTCACTTCTGTAAGCTCGAATGCCTCACTGCCCAATTCTATTGATCTATTTTTATATTCTGGTATGACTGATTCTTTTTCCACAAGCTCGTCAAGCATTGCAAGAGGTGCATTAACATTCATTCGCTTTGCAGCTCCTGCCCACCAGTCATCTGCGCCTGCAATAAGGCCTCGTTCTATTGACTCATAAGATGCAGTAACAGATTTATGATAATCTAATGCAGTTGTTGCAAAACGCATAGCCTTGTCAACAGTTGGTTTTGCAGCTGCCATCTTTGCATCTATTATCCCATGCCATTTCCTGTGCATTATTTCAATAGGCTCCATGAGCCCGCCTATTTCTTCCCTTAATCTTGTAATCTTTTCAACATGAGGGACAACTTTCCTGCCTTTTGGCCAAATCTTTGGAAGGCTGTTTCTTGGGCCTCCTTTAAGAGTTTTTATGATTGCTATTGAAGTGTCAAGCGCTTGAACGCATGTGTTAAGCGGGAAGCTTGCTTTTGCAGCTTCATACTGTTTTTCGTCAAGAGGTTCTGTTGGTATTACATCCTCTCCAAAGCTTTGGACTGCTTCTGCAACCCTGTCAAGAGCCATTTCTATTACTGGAACTCTTGCTGTTCTT
>CAZLVM010000115.1:0-2694 GCA_964562875.1 uncultured Methanosarcinales archaeon
CTTGCAGAGGGCGCAGACCACATACTCGGATGGCGGAGCCCAAACCTTGTGTACAAGCCAAAGACAACAAAGAAAATGAAGCTTTTTTTGAAAAATTACAAGCTGTCTGATGACATTGCTTTCAGGTTTTCAAACAAAGGATGGGAAGGATGGCCGCTTACAGCAAAAAAATACGCTGACTGGGTATCTCCGGTAATGGGAGACAGTGTAAACCTGTTCATGGACTATGAAACCTTTGGCGAGCACCAGTGGGAAGACACAGGAATATTCAATTTCATGAGCCACCTTCCGGGAGAGCTGCTTAACAGGGGAATTGGGTTTCATACCCCTTCAGAAATGCTGAATGCAGAGCCAAAAGGCGAGCTTGACATACACCACCCAATATCATGGGCTGATGTAGAAAGGGACCTTTCCGCATGGCTAAGCAATAAGATGCAGACATCTGCTGCAGAACATTTATACTCAATGAGGGATGAAGTAATCAAATCAAAGGATGAAGAAATAATAGACAGCTGGAGAAAGATGACCACAAGCGACCATTTTTACTATATGTGCGTAAAGTGGTTCAACGACGGAGACGTCCATAAATACTTTAACCCTTATGACAGCCCCTACGATGCATTCATATCATTCATGAATGCGCTGAACGACATGAGTCTTCGGCTGAATGGGGAAAATCTGAACAAGAAAAACACAATTATGCCCGCTCTAAACAAGTGGGTCAAGGTGTAAAAAAAAGAGGTGGTGTTAAATGCCAAAGAAAAAGAAGCCAGCAAAAAAGGCTGTAACAAAGAAAGCCAGTAAAAAGGCTTCAAAGAAAAAAATTGCAAAGAAGACAGCTCCGAAAAAGAAGACTTCGGCTGCTAAGAAAAGAGTAACAACAGTGAAGATAAGCAGCAAGGTTCTTGGAGAAGCCCCTGTTGAGTGCGAGTTTGTCCTTACAAGCGGGAAAAAGCTGAAATCCCTCTACGAGCTTGTTGACGAGCTTGAAGAGATGAGCGAAGATGTTTTTACATCTCATGTAAACGAGATGAAGAACGACTTCAGCAGCTGGATAAGGGATGTCTTTGACGAGAACAGTCTTGCAAAGAACATTCAGAAAGTTAAGGACCGCATGAAGATGCAGCGGGAAATAATGAAGAAAATTGTAGATGTTGCCAAGAAGGAAGGAAAGCGCCTGAGGTGAACCGCCTCGGGCACTTCTTTCTGTGCCCTGGCAGCTTCTATTTTTTTCTCTATTTTAGCTCTTTTTCTGTATTTTTATCATTCTATAGTAGTTACAAATAGAAAGATTTATATACTTGTAATACTTTACTACCCATAGGTGACTACAATGAAGTATCACACAAATACAAACGGACAAATTATAAAATATGAGTCGGGAGACGGCCATTCTGAAGACATGAATGCTGTTGCAGGACAGGACGTGGCAACTTGCCGGGGACTGCTTGACATAGCGCATTCAGTTGCAGCTCCGCACGACGTATCTGGAATGAAAGGCCCTGTATTTGGAGATGTTGACCCTGTTGCAGCACTATATATTATGTTTGACGCTCAAGAGCAGGGAAAAACAGTAGATGTTAATGAGGCTACTCTGGGCACTATAAGCCAGACAGCAATCGAAAAGCAGCTTAATGATAATTTTTTTAATCATGTTGAGAAATAATGCTTAATTAGGGGTGGAAAATGATAAACAAATCTATACAAATATTGAAAGGGCTCCAGTACCCTTCAGGCCTGTTTTCAGCCAGCGCAAGGAATGTAAGCACTGGATACAACAAGGCATGGATAAGGGACTGTGTATATGAAACCCTTGGGCTTGAAGCTGTAAAAAACTACAGGGACACAGTAAGAGCATATCACGCACTTCTAAACATACTTCTAAAGCATGAAGACAAAATAAGCTGGGCTCTGCGGGAGAAGCCAGCGCGCGCATACCAGTACATACACGCGAGATACCACCCGCAAACATATGAAGAGTTTTGGGAGGAGTGGGGCAACAAGCAGAACGATGCTGTTGGAGCGCTCCTCTTCAAAATCTCTGATTTAGAATCAAAAGGAATAAAGGTCATAAGAGGCCAGGATGATATGAGAATTCTTCAAAAGCTCGTGCATTATCTTGCAAGCGTTGAATACTGGCAGGATGCAGACAACGGGATGTGGGAAGAGAATGAAGAAGTGCATGCAAGCTCTGTGGGGGCATGCGTTGCAGGACTCAAAGGCATGTCAAAGATTGTTGATGTTCCAAAATGGCTTATTGAAAAAGGACAGGAAACTTTGAATAAACTGCTTCCAAATGAGTCAGCAACAAAAAAAGCAGATCTCGCATTGCTTTCATTAATCTATCCTTACAATGTTGTTACCCAAAAACAAAGAGAAAGCATTCTTAGAAATGTTGAAGCATTTCTTGTTCGTGAAATGGGAGTAATAAGATACATAGGAGACGAGTACTACAACGAAGGCGGAGAAGCAGAATGGACAATGGGATTTCCATGGCTTGCAATAATCTACAAGAATCTTAATAAGCCGGGTAAATATGCCCACTACATGAGAAAGGCAGTAAAGGTAATGAATGATAAAGGAGAGCTGCCAGAACTTTATTTTGCAAAAACAGATGTTCACAATGAGAACAGCCCGCTCGGATGGGCGCAGGCATTGTTCCTTGTGATGATGGAAGAATAAAATGGTATCTGA
>CAZLVM010000116.1:0-2693 GCA_964562875.1 uncultured Methanosarcinales archaeon
CGGCTCTGAAAGAACCTCTTCATTTATATCATAAGCCTTTGAAAATGCTATAGTCATGTAAAACTCCTTTGTATCTTCATAAGTGTTCCGCACTCCAACTCCAAATGTGGTGGACTGACCAACAGGAACATTTTTCTTGTTAAGAGGAAGCCCAACAAGCGCATTCTGCCTGTAAAGCAATGATTCAATCTCTGCCTGCGTATCTGCATCCAGACTCCCTTTCATTTCCTGAGCTGATGCAAAAAAGTTTTTTGTAAAATAAATTGAACCTGTGAATATGACAATAGTCAGAATTAGTATGACCATAAATGTTGCTGAAAGTTCAAAAGCCTTTTTTCCTCTCATTTTATCCTGTTGGGTTTACAAGGGGTATTTTGCCAAGACCCTTTGAATAGCTCCCGAACTTAGCAGTTGAAATATTGCCTGAAACCTGCGCATACTCATACCATACTTTAAGCGAAAGCGTTTTTGATTCTTCTGTTCCTGTAAAAGAATCAACACTCATCTCAACAGACACAGAATCGCCTACTCCCGAGAAGGTCTTGCCAACCTCTGCAGAAGCAATTTCCTGGTCCATATCCATAATTTTTACAGTTGCTATTTTAACATCTTTGTATGCAGAACCTATGTTGAAAAGGCTAAAATCTGCAGTAAACTTGTCTGTGTTGACATTAAATGGACTGTTGTATGCATAGTTATTCTGAAGATGGAATATGTTTATGTTCCTGTCATCAAACAATGATATTGGCTCCTGAGTAATCGATGGGCTTATCATAGTAACGCACTTATTGCTTGACGAACAAGCATAGCTAAGGCTTGAGCTTGCCGGACCTGAGCATGGTCCGCAGTCATCAGGACAGTCGCATTTGTCCTCTGTTGAATCGCACACTGAATTTCCGCAAACCCCTGCCTTGGGGTTATGCTCGCAGAAATATTCTGTTGCTGCGCTGCAAACATCATCTGTTGCAGAATTGCCATCATCGCATGATGATGGGCATGACTGTGTTACTGTAGGCTTCATCCATTCTAATGTTTGAGCCCTGACTGATATTGTAATAGTATCATCTTTTTTCTGAAGGTTTCCATAAGTCAGCTGGTCATACTCATATGATATTGTCATTTTCAAAGTTGAGAATGTGCCGTCAAAATCTGAAGTAGGAAAATCAACTCTCATTTGTTCTGATATTGGGGATGATGTGCCATAAATTGTTCTGCCAATCGCCTTTCTTGCTAGTATTACAGTCTGTCTTGAGGCTGTCTGACCTGAAAGTTCTATATTCTTTATTGTTACTGCATCCACTCCGTCAGGAAGAGTTATTAGGCTTATATCCATCCCAAGAGTGTCAGCCTGCATATTGAAAGGCTGGTTCATAAGAGTCTCTACCCTAAACTTGAATCCCTTTGTCAACTGCTCAAGAAGCAGAGGAGTGGGATTTATCTTTGTTGATGGAGAAACATCAGCTGCGCATTGCTTTGCTGCTGTATCGCACTGCATTGTCATGTATTTTCCTGCGCTTCCAGTGCATGGAACTCCGCAGGCTGCATCACAGCCAGGTATTGGAGTATTTCTGCACATAAATCGCGTGTCCTTGCTGCAGCTGTCTGTTGTGCATGGATCATTATCACCGCATGAAGCAGGGCATTCGCCTTCAGGCTCAGGCTCTCCGCAGGATGATAAAATAAGCATCAAAGAGAATATAACCGCAATCAGTATGAATTTGTTTGATTTCATGTAAATCCCTAAATAGTGTTATTGATAACAAAAACCTAACTAATCCCTTATTAAATTAGGTATTTATCGTTTGGTTTTTGGGATTAAAAATCTCTGTGAGATTTTTAATAAAATAAAGTAAAAAAATAAAAAATTATCTTATTCTTTCGAATTCCTTCACCAGTATATAAGCGAAGATTATGAGCACTACTGCGCCTGCTCCAAGATAGTAGACTGACTGCTGCAAGTCTCCCTTGAATGCAATGTAAAAGCCGTAGCCCATGATAATAAAGCCTAGCCATAACACTTTGTCAAGCACCAGCTTCATTACTTCAAATTCTTCGTTTGATGACAATCTTCGTTTTATTATTCTTCTTTTTGCCATTATTATCACCTAATATTCACGTAAAACTGTTTGTACTGGTATGGCGTTGTTGATCTCGGCCAATTAGGGCTAAAACAGTCTCCGCTATCTGTCTTGTATACTGAATATCTTAGCAGGTATGTGTCAGGCTTTACCTTTCCTGGAATTTGCAGTGTTACAGGGAAAACTCCAACTTGTCCGCCTTCGATGTCAATCTCTTCGAAAAGCTGGAACCAGTCATCCCCTTCAGCAGGCCGCATTTCATCAAGGTTTATTCCGCCTACAGTCATTGGCTGTCCAGGATTTGCCTGATCACAATCACCGTTAAGCGCTTTTGAGCACTCAATATATGTCCTAAAGCAATTTGTTTCGCCCCCGGTATTTTTCACGCCTATAAAAAAGGTAATAGGCTTTCCAATCTGAGCGTCAATTTCAACTTTGTTAAACACCAGGAGTTCTCCTGATGACCTGATTTTTTCTATTATCTCTCCTTTAATTTCTGCACTAACTGACTCGAACTGCTCTCCCAAAGAACTAAACTGCTTCTTGATAAATCCCAATCCAAGCCCTAAAATTGTAATAGCCAGAATCAAGATAACAATAGCGTTTATAGAAAGC
>CAZLVM010000117.1:0-2642 GCA_964562875.1 uncultured Methanosarcinales archaeon
GACTTCATGATAACCCATGTTCCGCCAAGAAGCGATGCAATGGATATCGCTGTCCAAAGAGGCGCGAGAGTAAACCGCAGCCTTGAAGGACTCACAGGAGATGAACGGGCAAGAGAAATGCGCAAATGGACTGAAAAGGAGGGTGAGTTCTATAACAATATTTACGGGCTGTCCCTCCACGCGCTAAAAAGAGTAAAGGAAAAATCTCCAGGAACAACTATCATGGCATATACTGGAGCGCCGGAGTATATACGCAAGAGATGTGTGGAAGAAGGCTTGGCAGATCATCTGATACACAGGGACATGTATGGCATTGGCATAGAAATGGCATGGATTAAAGACATACTTGCAGGAGGCAGTGGATATTCAGACATGTACGAAGAAATTGCCAGAAAAAGAAGGCTGATTAACGGAGGTTCAAAATGGCACTTGAAGGAATAATAAATTCAGTAAAAAACTTTGGAAAAGCAGCCCTGCTTACAGGAGCAATGCTTGTTTCAGGATGCATTGGGTTTCATTATGAGCATCCGCACAGCGCTGTTAACGCAAGGTCAAGGTTTACGCTTGATGGGTATTTCATGTGCAACACTGATGTTGGGGACAAGCTGCAGACAATTCCTGCGCATCCGGATGACGGCGGACCTGCTGCAGGAAGCGTGACCCTAAACCCTAATGAAGGCGTGGCTGCATCCCTAACATATGGAATTGAAGCTGCCACAGACAAAAAACACTATAATCTTAAGGTCGGCGCCGACTTAAGGCTTAATATTTTTGGAGCAAACGTGCAGGAGCTTCAAGACCTTCCAGCAGGCTATGAATCCTACGGTTATCTGGATTTAAAGCAGGGAATACTCACTCCTACCCCTTTTATTGGGGCTGAATACAGATTTAACCGCTCATCTTCTCTTGGGCTTGAAATTGGATTCCCATACACAAAGTGGGAGGCAGAAGCCGGGCATTACAGACACGATAACTACGATGCTATCTGCGGAGGAGAATGGATGGGATTTGGCCAGCGCTATGCCCTCGAGCTAAAGTTTGATGAAATTGCAGTTAGGCTGATGTATGAACAATATAAGCCAAAATTCGGAGATGAAAGAGGAAAAATCGGGACACTTTCAATGTCAGTCCTAATGTCCGAATTTTGAGGAGGTAAAAAAATGCTTGAAAACATAATAAATTCAATAAAAAACTTTGGAAGAGCTGCCCTTCTTACAGGAGCGGTGCTTCTTGCAGGAGAAGGCTGCATGGAAGAGTACAGCTGGTGGGAAGAAGATCCAAACAGCGGTCCAATGACAGAAGAAACGGATGCAAGCAGCCTGATTAATGCAGCCTATGGAGTTGATGCGCAGGTAATTGACATAGAAGGCGGGGAACATGATTTCACACAGTTTGATCTTGGAGAGTCATGCATAATCCCTACAGCATGGCCATTGTCAACCATACAAAGGCTTGTTGCAACATTTGAGGATGATGACGGCAACCACAGAATGTTTTGGCTGAGGGATGTTGACTACATAGATTCCATAGCATCAACAGTTCATTTTAATGACGGAAGCACGTTCCAGGGAAACTGGGTATCAAACCATGACCCTGTGAACTTCTATCTCTTCCAGCAGTATGCTCAGGGAATGCTTGATGACAACGGCACAGATGTGCCGACACAAATACGCGTTTCCAACATGGAATCAATTGACATAGAAGGCGGCTCGTTCACTGCTTTCGAAAACCAGTATAACAGTATTTTTGTGAACTCAGGCATAAGCTTCCCAAAAACAATAGAGCTTCTTGACGGCACAACCCATTCCGCAGATATTGGCTACATAGTTGACTGCTGCGGGCACAGCCATCAAAACAGATGGCACAACAGAATGCAAAATAAATTTGAAGCTGTTGAATCAGATGGAAGCCTTAGGAATATCTATCTTGACAATGTTGCAGAGATAGCGCTTACAGGACAGTTTGACCCTGAAAATGAGCAATGCAGGCTGGCTACAGTAAAATACAAAGACGGCAGCAGCGAGGATGTGTCAATACGCCTCACATCAGAATCATACAGCGGAACATGCAGAGAAAACTTGAGCAGGTTCAGGGACTTTGACAAGTTCATACTTCACCAGGATTGGGGAGCTTTGCTCATACCTCTTGACAAAGTCAAAAAAATAATTCCCAACTCAACAGGGTTTAATCCTGCTGACACAATAAAGAATCCTCAGCACGAAGGCATGAACATAACTTCATGGTACATGGGAGATTATACTTCTGCCGAAATGGACACAACAATCGACAGCCTGTTTGAAATGGGAGTTGAATCAGTTTCTGTTTTGACAACATGGTACCAGGATGACATATCATCAACAGGCATATCTCTCAACATTCCAAAAACTCCAAGCCAGGGAAATATTGAATATGCTCTTCAGTCAGCAAAAGGGCTTGGCATGAGAACAGTGCTAAAGCCCCATGTTGATACCTGGAGCGAAGAATGGAGGGGGTATATCTCATTTACCAATGAGGCAGACTGGGCAGAATGGTTTGAAAGCTACAGAAACTTCATGATTTACCATGCGCAGATGGCAGAAGCAAATGGAGTGGACATGCTTGTGATTGGGACAGAGCTTGAGGGGACAGTCCACAGGCCTGAA
>CAZLVM010000118.1:0-2628 GCA_964562875.1 uncultured Methanosarcinales archaeon
GCAAAGTTCCTGGCCTGCATAATTTTTGTCTTTCCAAAACTCGTCAAACTGCTTGCCTGCAAAAAACGCATCAATATCAGTGTAGATATTCCGGTCATAATAAGCTCCTTCAGGAAGAAGAAATATTAATTTTCTTTTCAAAAGCTCTGGAGTCAAATGCGGCGGAAGCATCATCAGCTTTCCATTTTTATCTGGAAACTTTGAGATTCCTGTTTTTGAACCAGGGTCAACGCAGAAAAGCTGGGGCTTGAAATTCATTGATTCAAGCTTTTCAGCATCAAACTCATTTTCATAGAAGCTTTTCCTTTCTTCCAAAGTTGCATTCCTGAATTCCATCTTAATCAAGAGTCTCAATATCTGTCTTTGGCTTTGAAAGTTTTACAAATTCAACCCCTGCCTCTTTGAAAAGCTCAAGGGATGTTTTGTCAGGGTAATCAGCATAAGTTACAAATCTTTTTATTTTTGAGTTTACAAGCATTTTTGCGCATAAAATGCATGGAGAATGTGTGCAGTAGATGGTTCCGTCTTCAATATTTGAGCCGTGCCTTCCTGCCTGTATTATTGCGTTCTGCTCAGCGTGTATTGCCCTGCAAATCTCATGCCTTGTGCCGGACTCAATCCCAAGCTCGTTTCTAAGGCAGTTAAGCTCAAGGCAGTCCTTTACGCCTGCAGCAGCCCCGTTATAACCTGATGTAAGAATCTGCCTGTTCTTCACTATGACAGCCCCAACATGGTGCCGGTGGCATGTGCTTCGCTCTGAAACAAGCATCGCTATCTTCAAAAAATATTCATCCCATATAGGCCTCATTTTTCCCCCGCAGTTGCTTTGATTGATTATTATTTAATTCTTTTGGTGAATTTCCTAAATACCCCTTATCTCAACTTTTCCTATTGTTTTTTGTATTATTTCCTTGAACTCTTCCAGCTTTGGAATATGATAATGACCTATGTTTTGATAGTTTTTATCCAAAACCTTGTCAGTATTTCTGAACTGCTGGAGATAAAATCTTTTTGCGCCTGAAAGCCACTTGGCTATATTTTCAGCTGACTTCTCATTAAAAAGCCCTGGAACAACAGTTGTCCTAAACTCATACTCAATTCCTGAATTCATAAGAATCATAACGCTTTCCTGAATCTGGCTCATGCTGACCTTTGCGCCTGCAGCCTTTTCATATCCTTCCTGGTCTGCTTTTATGTCCATTGAAACATAATCAACCAGCTTTTTGTTTATCAGCTCTTTGAGCATTTTTGAATTTGTGCCGTTTGTATCAAGCTTCACCAATAATCCTTTTGCTTTTATCCTTTCAATAAAAGCCTTAAGCCCTTTGTGAAGTGTAGGCTCTCCGCCGGTTATGCAGACACCGTCAAGCCATTTCCTTTTCTTGTCAAGAAAGTCAAATATCTCTTCAGAAGGAATGTCTTCCTTTATTTCCCCCAAAACCAGCTCAGCATTGTGGCAAAAAGGACACCTAAAATTGCATCTGTTAAGAAAAACAACAGTGCAAACCTTTCCAGGATAGTCAAGTAAAGAAGTTTTCTGAACACCTCTAATCTCTATGTCTTGCATTTTGAAAGGGAATATAGATTAAGTAATAAACTTTTCTACCGCCTTCTTAAATGGTCAGTGGACAGCATATCATCATAATCCTTGACCCTTGAACCGCACTCTTTTTTTTCATTCCAGTAGAATGTGCATTTTGTGCCAAATTCATTAAAACGGTAACAGCCTGCGCATACTTCAGGAGGCTGCTCTTTCATCTTGTTTTCATCTTTCAAGATTTTCCTTCACCTCGTCAAGAGAAGGCACTTCGCCTTTCCATGACTTGATTTCATTGTCTCCTTCAGCAATCGTAACAGCAGGAGTGTTCATGATGCCAAACATTGTGGCTTCAGCAAGCCCGTCTGGGTCTTTTGTATTGTAATATTTTACTTTTATTCCCATTTCTTCAAGCTGCTTGCCAAGCTCCTTTGCAGGAGGGCAGTTTGGGCAGTTTTCCTGCCAAAAAATTTTCACTTCCAATTAAATCACCGTCCTTATATGTGGTAGTCTCCTTTTTGCCTGTCTTTAAATTCAGCTCTTTTTGATGAATTCCAGTTTTCAATTCTTGAAAAATATCCTACAACTCTTGTAATCCCGTATACGTTTGTACTTCCGCAATGCATACATTTAGCCTTCATTTTTGGATTCACCTCTTGTTTTTTTTAATTTAGAGATTTTTTTGAGCTTTGCTCAGTTTCATCTCTTTGTATTTCAACTGTTTCCCTCATATACCCGGGGCTTATTTTATTGCAATCCTCACAGACTGTAAATTCTGGAGAGATTGTCAGCTGGGAACTTTGAGTGTTTTCCCAAGTTTTCTTTAGGAGATTGAATATTGCTTCAGGGTCAGGCTTCTGCTCGCCAAGGAAGACGTGAGTTATAGATCCTGATTCTATTAATGAGTTGAATTTTCCCTGTTTCTCAATCCTTTCGATTATGTCAACTTTTGCATCTGCTACAAGATGAACGCTGTTAGTGTAATACACCTCTCCAGTTTCCTTGTTTCCTCTTACTAGGTCATGGCTTTCTGGGAATTCCTTCATGTCAATTTTTGCAAGTCTTAGTGATGCGCTTTCTGCAGGAGTTTC
>CAZLVM010000119.1:0-2591 GCA_964562875.1 uncultured Methanosarcinales archaeon
GGTCGTTTAAGTGCTAATGATTGTTGAATTATGTAAGCAAAATTATTTTCTTTACTACTATATCCACTTTTCTTTTTGGCTCAAGATAAACTTTTATGTCATCCCTTGGCCCTGTTAATTCTGTTGAAAGAGCCCCTACAGCGCCTAGATAATGCTCTTTCTTCAATGAAAGCGTTCCTCCAATACATCTTGGGAACTGTGCATTAAGCTTTCCATCCTCTCCTGTTGTTCCTATCAGGCATGAGTCTGCTCCGCATCCATAGTTGACATTAACCCCTTCAAGAGGTCCAAATTCCTTTTTATCCCACACTGTGACTGTTATGTTTGGACTGTCCCACATTCTTCTAAGGCAGAATTGCGAAGGAACGCCCAATGTCTGTTGAATAGACAATGCCTTCCCAATTTCAACAGGATTGTTGTTTGCAATATTTCCTTCAAGGAAGAAATTAAAGAAATACCCTTCACCGTTGTATGCTTCAGTATCTTTTAATTCAACAAGTATTGGAAATGATATAAAGTAACTTGTCTTATATTCCTGCATTGCAAAAGGCATTATTATGAATGACAATAGCGAGCTTGGCCTGCACATTGATTCTCCGCCTGCTTCGCATATTAGGTCAAAATAAATTGGCCAGTCAAGATACACAAAAGAAGCTTCCATTCCAGGAAAAGCGTCCAATACTGGAATAACAGTAAGTCTGTTCTTGAACACAGAGTTAAGTTCAGTATTCCCTACATTTCTTGAAACAGGAATATTTTCAAAGTTTTGTGTTCCAAATACATGAAGAAGCTGTATGTCTTTTCTTAATATTCCTTCAACCCTTTGTTTGACTGTCTGATCAATCCACATTTCGCCAGGCCCAAACTCAAAACTGCTTGCCTTGAAAGGAGGAAGCGCATTGGAATTAAGAGAAGAATAAACTGGAATAAGATTCAAAAGATATTTTTCAAGAAAATTTGCTGTACCCTGCAAGTTTGTTATGTTTGTCGCAAGCTCATACATTCTTTTCAGCCTAACCGGCTCATCAACAAAAAATTGCTTTATTTCAAACGATGTATCTCCTCTTGTTATCTGGAAAGGATATTCCATGTAAAATGCAACTGTCTTTTCTGTAATAGTTGTCTGCACATTAGGACTGCCTTTTTCTCTTATTTCAAATCCCATTTCTGCAAAATCTGAAAAACCTGCAAGGCATACTCTCACATTTTCCTCGATAAATTTGTCAAGCTGACCTTCGATTGACGGGTCGCCCTGCTGCCTGTATAGGTTTGGCCTCTTTGAATCAACTCTGCACTGCCCTGTCTGAAAGCATGTTTCAGAATCAGAGCTTATATAATACCAATAAGGAACATTAATTTTTGATTTTGGAAAAAGTTCAACAACATCACCTTCTGTGGGAAAAACCCGGTTGGATATACCTCCCATATTCTCATTGGTAGTGTATCCTCCCTGAACTCCAACCCTTTCAAGAGCGCTTCTTGCAGTGGCGTCAAGGCAGTCAGTTATAAAATCAGAAACAGGTTTTGCTTCAGTTGGGATTTCCTCAATAGTTGGACTTACCAGCATTTGCGAAGGAAGCCTTTGGCCTCTCATGTACATGAAGACTCCAAGCCCCATAATTGCTATGATGCCTATAATGATATAGACAGTAATCTGCCCTCTCTTGTTAACCATCTTTCCTCTTTTTTAAGTCCCCACTTATAATACTGAAATCTACTATATATAGTATATAAATCTTATTATTTTTAAACTACTTCTTCCGTCCTGAAGCAGACTTTAGTGATTCTGCAGTCTCCTTAAACATTTCATAGGCTTTTTTGCTTCTTGGGATTTCTGTTTCAAACCTTGAGGAAAGCTTCTTGATATTCCTCATTGCTTCTTTCATTCTTTTTGTATCATGCACACTGCTTGAAATCTGCGCCTCGTGAGCCTCAAGATACATTTTTGCTTCTGAATAAAGAGATTCAATAGACCTGTGAAGTTTTTTATTTGATGCGTATCTTGCCATGAAGCTTATGAACTTTGGCTCCACTTTTGTCATAAAAATGCCGTTTCCTGAAGTAAAGCTATTTGATTCAATTTTCTTAACAACTTTCTTCAAAGTGTAATAAAGTGAATAATCTCCACCCATATTCATAAGGATAAATGGAACAAGATAAGACAGTGTAAGCAGTACAGCCAATACTCCGGGTATTGCTGCCATCTTTGTTGTGCAGTCATTCCAGCAAAGCTCAAACGTTCCGCATGTCCCATCTCCGCATACATATTTTGGTGCTTTTACCGCATCAGTTGGAGTTACAGCAACCGGGTATTCGCATGATTTGCATGAGCCTCCGCAGTCAATCCCTTCTTCATTTTGATTTTGTATTCCATCTGAACAGCTTAACTCAGGAATGCATGCTTCGTATTCAACCCTTTCAGGAAGATCTGAATAGCAGTTGTTATAGTCAACCAGTGTTCTGTATTGTATTCCTTCAAAAGAACACTCGCTCCATGGGAATGGCTGCCAGTTAGGTGTGCAGTCAGCGCACCTTCCATCAACGCATTCTCCAGGACAATCAATAAGCATCCAGACACCGCAGACATTGTT
>CAZLVM010000120.1:0-2582 GCA_964562875.1 uncultured Methanosarcinales archaeon
GCCTCTATTTTTACTTCTATTTTTTCCTCTTTTTCATGAATTTCTTCCTTTTTCTCTTCCATGTCAAAAAGAGCATCTTCTTTTTTCTCCAGTTTTTCCTCTACTTTTGCTTCTGCTTTCTCAACATTTTTCTTTTTTCGCTTGAAGAAATTAGTAATCTTGCCGAAGTCAATCTCTATATCTTCATTCTCTGTGTCTTCATTCTCTGAGTCTTTGTCTTTCTTTTCCAAAATTCTCCCCGTTTCAGTTGAACATCAGCTTTTTTAAAAACTTTTCTGTTTGGCAGGCTGCCTGAACAGGCATTTTGCGAACAGCGCAAGGCTTGGCTCTCTCAGAAAGAGGCGCAGCAGAAATTTTGAGGGGTAGTCCCGGTCAAAATTCTCAAGTATTTCCCGGTTTTTGATTTTTTTGAATTTTCTTATTAGCGTGCTTAAGTCCTGTTCATTGAACCTGTCCATTATTCCTCTTATCTTTAGGTGGAGCCAAAGGTCTCTCCCTATTTTTCCCCTCCAGGCTTTTTCATAGCTGATGTTTTCTGATATCGAGTTAGCTGCGCATTCTGCAGCAGTCAGCCCTTGAATTATTCCCCCTCCTGTTGTAGCTTTTACCTGGGCTGCTGCATCTCCAATCAGCAATATGTTTTCTTTTTGCGCTTTTTGCCTTGGGTTATATACTGGAATTAATCCTGCCTGGTATTCTATTATGCCTTTGTTTCCTGTTATTTTTTTCAGGAATTTTTTGAATATAATATTGGCGTTTCCAGGAGCCATCAGCCCTACTCTTGCAGTTTCCTTATTTTCCGGGACAACCCATGCAATAGTGCCAATACCAGGGTAGAAATCAACTGAATTATCATTTTTTAACTTAACCCTTGCTTGTATACCATGCCAAAATTGCCGATTATTTAGCATATTATTTGCTTTTGCAACTGATGAAAGCGGGCCATCTGCACCTATTATATAATCAGCATCAAATGAATGTTTTGATGTTTTGACTTTATTTTTGCTATTTCCAATAAACTTTTCTTCCAGGAGTATTTTTACCCCTTGGCTTTTAGCCATTTCTGCAATATGCCTGTCAAACTTATGCCTGTCAAGAATTAAGTTTGGGCTTTTAAGTCTTATTTCTACGCTATTTTTCCTTGAGAAAATCCTTGCTCTGTTTATTTTGTTTATTATGAATTCTTTTTTTGGATTGATTATTTTGTTTAAGGATGAAGTAACAATTCCTGTGCACTGTACAGGGAGGCCTATTTTTTTGTGCTCTTCAATTATATTTACTTCTTTTCCTTTTTTTGCAAGGCAGTATCCGGCATAGCATCCGACAGGCCCTGCTCCTATGATTGTAATCATTTCTTGTTGGTCATGTCTAACTGTTTTTATTTCTTTGGCATTTTTTTCCTAACTTTTATAAACTACCTTAAATTACTTATCACAAAGTAGTAATACGGTTTTTGAGGAAATTATGACAGGGAGATACATTGCAAAAGCGGCAGTTGGCGCAGGAATAGTTGCAGCTCTTTCAGGTTGTCCGCTCAATGAGCCTGCTTCTAATCCAGGAGTTTACTATGATTTTGTAACCAACAGAGTTGTTGCTGCAAGGCCTGTTTCTTCAGATGATTCTTTTGAGAGTGTTCCATCAGTTATTGATCCTTCTTCAGATGCGCATGAGCTTCAGAAAAGGGCAAGCGCTTATTTGAGAGGGATAGGAAGGACTGACGGTGATACAGGAGTTTCAGCAGGAATTAGATACAGATTTAGGCCTGGCGGAGAACACCAAAAAAGCTGGGAAGTAGATTTGAGAGCAAATGACATTCATGGAACAATCGCAGGTCAGGACGGAGATCCTGATGATGATTTTAGTTCACAGAAGTTAAGGGCTGCAGGTTCATTTAAATGGAAAGCAGGCGATGCAAGATGGAAAGCGAGCTTAGGGATTGATGCTTATTTTAGGGGCTCAGCTGATGGGCACAGCCCAGACATAAACAGCGCGGGGCTTTACCTTGCTGTTGGCGCAGTAGATCCAAGCGCAAAGTTCAAGTGGTTTGTCAGCGGCAGTCTGCTTGGCGGAGAATGGGATTATGGCGTTGTTTCAGGAGCGGATTTTTCACAGTCAAGGCTTTTTGCAATGGCAAGGTGGGGATTTGAACAGGGATGGTATGCAGGAGCTGAATTTGAACTGCTTAGAAATGATTATGGCACAGGAAACCCTCTTGACGAAAAGACAGAGTTTAAGGTTGTCGGCGGAAAAAGGGATGCTGGTTCTTTTAGAGATATCCAGGCTTCACTAGGGCCTGAAAAATGGGAGCACAGGTTTTCTGATGACCAAGACAATCTTGAAATGACAGTGCAGGCTTCAGTTCCTCTTATTGATAAAAAAGACAAACGGCTTGACCTTACGATGGGTGTTGAGTTTAGCGATGAAATAGGTTTTATGGTTGGTCTGCAGGCAGACTGGTAAAATAGTTATAATTGTTACTACAAAATAGCGACAAATCAAAAAGCTTTATATATTACCGATAATTCACCTATATATAGGGTGGTTAGAAATAACCATATCAAACAAAAAAACAAAAAATCAAA
>CAZLVM010000121.1:0-2546 GCA_964562875.1 uncultured Methanosarcinales archaeon
CGATATGCGCAATGAGATGGGCAGAAGGGAAGATGATATTAACAGGACAAGAGAAAGTTTTGAAAAGTCAAAGGAAAGGCTTGTTGAACAGATAATACAGCTGAGCGATAAGTTTGCAGAAATCAACCAAAGAATGCTTGACATTGCCCATGAAAATACAAGGCTCAAAATGATTGTTGACAAGGGAAATTCAGGAAACTCTGGAAGCGTTTGGAATAAAGCTCCAGCAAAAAAACAGAGGCAGAAAAATTCGAGAAAAAAAGCAAAAGGAAAGAAAAAGCAACATGGAAACTGAGTATTTTAAGGAAATCATTGATTTCATAAAAAGAGAAAAACCTTCCAAGGATAAAATTTTTAGAAAAAAGGTAAAGCTCTGCAAGAAACATGGCCTAATAGGGGTTCCGACAGATATTAATGTGCTTCTCCATGCAAAGAAAAATGATATTTCACTGATAAAAAAATATCTTCTGACGAAACCGACAAGAACAATTTCAGGAGTAAGCGTTGTTGCAGTTATGACAAAGCCAATAAAATGCCCGCACGGCGCCTGTATAATGTGTCCTTCAAAAGTAAATGAGGGCATACCCCAGTCGTACACAGGAAAAGAGCCTGCCACAAGAAGAGCATTAAGAAACAATTTTGATCCTTATTTGCAAGTTTTCAACAGGCTTGAACAGTATGCAGCAATAGGGCATCCTTTTGACAAGGTTGAGCTGATTGTGATGGGCGGGACTTTCCCAAGTTTTCCAAAAAAATACAAAGAAAAGTTTATAGCATACTGTTTTAAGGCATTAAATGATTTTTCAAGAATGTTTTTCAGCGAAAAAGAATTTGACATCATGAAATTCAGGAAATTTTTTGAGCTTCCTGGAGACCTTGGAGATCCAAAAAGGGAAAAATCAATATTTAGCAGACTGTTGAAGCTGAAGAAAAAAGTAAATCTCAAAAAAGAGCAAAATTACAACGATTTTAAATCAAAAATTAAATGTGTTGGACTGACAATAGAAACCAGAAGCGATTATGGAAAGCTAAAACAGGGAAATGCGCTTCTTGATTTTGGGTGCACGAGAGTTGAGCTGGGAATACAGTCTGTTTATGATGATGCTCTTAAGAAAATTGAAAGAGGGCACACTGTAAAAGACAATATTGAATCAATAAGAATCCTAAAAGATCTTGGATTCAAATTAAATTTTCATTACATGCCAGGCCTGCCTGGAGTAAGCAGGAAAAAAGACCTTTTGGGAATGCTCCAGTTATTTGATGATGAAAATTATCAGCCTGACATGCTTAAAATTTACCCATGCATGGTTGTCAAGCAGTCAAAGCTGTACAGTCTCTGGAAAAAAGGAAAATACAAGCCGCTGACAACAAAAAAAGCTGCCTCGCTTATTGCAGAGTTTAAGCAGTATGTTCCTCCTTACTGCAGGATAATGAGGGTGCAGAGAGACATCCCTACTTTTATGACAGAAGCAGGAGTTGGAATGACAAACTTGCGGCAGCTTATTCAGCAGTACATGCTTGAAAAGGGAATAGAATGCAACTGCATAAGATGCAGAGAGATAGGAAGGGCAAAAGGAAAGGTAAAAGGTAAAAAAAGATTACATACAATGCATTACAATGCCTCTGGAGGGAATGAATTTTTTATTGCTGCTATAATTGGAGAATATCTTGCAGGATTTTGCAGGCTGAGGTTTCCTTCATCTTTTTTGAGAAAGGAAATTGACAGTGAGACAGCGCTGATAAGAGAGCTTCATGTATACGGACAAGCTGCAGAAATTGGAAAAAAGGGAAAGACTCAGCATAAGGGGATAGGAAAATTTCTTTTAGAAGAAGCAGAAAAAATCTGCAGAACATATTACAAAAAAAAGATGGTTGTTATTTCAGGGATAGGCACAAGAGGCTACTACAGAAAATTAGGCTACAAAAAAGAAGGACCTTATATGACTAAACAGATGGGTTAGGTCTGAATATTCCCAATCCGGGTATAGATTGTGTTTTCTTAAGAATTTTGTCCAATTCACTGCTGCTGATTTTTGCAGGGCTAAACTTTCCAAGCTGAAAAGCCCTTCTCAAATAGAATAGGTCTGCATTGAGCGCTATAAGCGCTTCTCCTCCATTTTCTTCCAGCACTCTATGAATTTCATCTGCTGAAAAATAATCTTCCTTTAGTATCCTTAGCGAGTCCTGTGTTGGAGTGAGTCCAAGAAGCTCCAGAACCCTTTCAGGGCTAATGTTTTCAGGGTTGCTTGTGCCAAATGCCCGGTTATCAAGCTGTTCCATTCTGCCTGTTGGAGTGTATTTGAGTGTTGGATGGAGGCTTTTGAAAGGCTCCTCTTCCTTCATTCTTTCATATCTTTCTTTCATTGCCCTGAGCTCCTGCTTTCTCTTCTTTCTTTTCCCTTTTTCTTTTGGAATTGGCGACTGTTCAAGAACAGATATTTCAGTAAAAATCTTTCCGACAGCTGTAATTTGCCTTGGCAATGCAGGATAAAGTGACATATACGCGTTCCGAACATTTCTAACTGCATTGAGCACTTCCGTGTTTG
>CAZLVM010000122.1:0-2545 GCA_964562875.1 uncultured Methanosarcinales archaeon
ATCAGAACTTTGTCAACTACATTTTCCAAAGCCCATGAAATCTTGTCCTTTGGCATCTCTCTGTTCAGAAAAAATTCAAGGTCTTCACTCATATGATATGATTAGGTGAGCTCTTTTATAAATATTATTTAGAATTATATGTTTGACCAATAATCTTTATATCCTTCTGCATTTTTTATGAGGGTATGGCAGATGATTTTTGGAAAGGGAAGCAGGCAATGCATTACCACAGGGTTTCTACTGTAGTGCCAAGTGATATTCCTGCATATAACGTAGTCTACCACCTGCTTAATCCTAATTGCAAGGCAGTGCTTGATTTTGGATGTTTCCAGGGCATAAGCAGCAGGAATCTTATCCAAAGAGGAGCTGAAAAAGTTTTGGGAGTTGACAAAGTTAAGCTGAATATTGAAGCAGCAAAAATGAAGTATTGGGATAGGCCTAATATGGAATTTGCTTATGTCCCGGAAAGCTCGCCAATACCTGCCAGCCATGTTTTTGATGCTGTGTGCATGACTTTTGTTCATCCAACTATTGGATCGCTTGACGAGCTAAAATACCAGTTCAAAAAAATGGCTGACGTTACAAGGAAAGGGGGTTTGTTGGTTTTGCTTGGCATTCATCCCAACAGTCTTAATGGAAATCATAATTTTATTTTTTATAGGCACAAGCTGCCGGATGGCCAATCCTATGAGGATGGGGCTCAGTTTGTAAATGAGATAAGGCTCCCTCCAACCGAACTTTTGAGGTTTCATGATTATTGTTGGACATCAGGAACTCTTGCAGAATCTATTAGTGGCAGCGGATTTGATGTAGAGGCAGACTTTGGGCTTGAGGATACATTGGACGGAGAGGTTGGGAAAGTATTGAGAAGTTCAATATCTTTACCAGAATTTCAGCATCTGAATTGGAAAGATGAATGGAAAGCTCCTCTATACCAAGTAATAGTTGGAAGAAAAAAATAGAATTACCTGCTGGAATCAGCCTGTCTTTCTGCTTCAAGTTTTTTTGCAATGACCTGAGCCAGCTGGCTTAGGTTTGCTGCATTGATTATCTCTTCTGCAAGCGCAGTTGCAAGCGTTTTCCTTGATTTGAAGCACTTTGCATATGAGCCCTGAACCAGATACTTTAATGCAACATCAACTCTTCTTTGAGGGGCGCACTCAACTGCTTTTGGGTATCTTGCACCGCCGTATTCAATTGTGATTATTTCTTCCCTTGGAGCTCCGTTCTCAACTGCTTTCACAAAGACTTCAATAGGGTTTTTATTTGTTTTCTTCTCTATGATTTCAAACGCGTCTTCAACTGCCGCATATGCATTTGCTGATTTTCCTGTGCAGCGGCCTGAGCTTCTCCAGTGCTTTTTTGACTTGTGGCCTGGAATCATTATTTTGTTAATAAGCCTTTCAACAATAGAAATTCTTGACTTGTGAAACCTGTTTCCTGCGTATCTTGCGCCTGACCTTGGAACATACCTTGGCACAAGGGAGATGTATCTCTGAAGGCCTTTGTCTTCTATGGTTATGCCTTCCATTGCCCATCTGTTAAAGACTAGTATGCTCATACAGTTAAGAAATCCTGATTGATTTATAAAGGTTTTGATTGCTTTTAATCAAAAACCCCGAGAAATAAAGTCATTTAGACATTATTTCAAGGAAAGTTTTGATTAGGAGAGGAAAGTCTTTTATAATATGAATAGACTATGGATTATATGGAAAAAAACGATTTGGTAAAGGAATTTGAAGAAGGTTTTAAAGCCATGAAAGAAGAGCTGGGATTCAGCGCTGCCCTTAAAGAGCTTAACACTATTTTCTTTTTGGAAGATTTCATACAAAAAGAGGGTTTTGTGAGCAGATCCCTTTCAAGGCAGGTTTGCGCAAGGATAACAGACACTTTTGGGGCATGGTTCAACTATTTGCACTCATTGATAATGCCAAATCCAAGCTCAATGCTGAATTTGACAGAAAGCCAGGTCTTTTCAGAAGATGACAGAAATGGAATAATGACTCTTATGAATAAAATTATGGTTTTGGTAAGCGATAACACTTTGGCAGGAATAACAAAGGACAAAAAATTAGAGGCAAAGTTTATTGACGACTCAGTTGAGCTTTGGAAAAAGGAAGTAAAGCCAAAAATGAAGGATATAATCTCAAGGGTTAGGAATAACTGGGATGATAAGGCAAACGGAATTGAAGAAGAGGTGAAAGAATGAAAACAGAACAGGCTGAAGCATTAATTAGGATTCCTGTGGTAATCATTGGATGGGTTATCATGGATATTTGGGCGCTTCTTGTTGTGTTTATAGGGCTGCTTCATTTGATTTATGCTCTTGCAACCGCAAAGAGGCACAAGGGAATGGCAGAGTTTAGCAATTCTTTCGTGACTTACATGTATTCTTTTGTTAGGTATGCATCATTCACGACAAACAAGAGGCCATTTCCATGGAATGACTTTGGAAAAACTGTAGAAAAGGTTGACATGAAGAAAAGGGCTTAAAACGCCCTTGCAATCTGACTCATATGTTCATTTTTTTGTATTTTTATTACAC
>CAZLVM010000123.1:0-2536 GCA_964562875.1 uncultured Methanosarcinales archaeon
CAGGCTCAATACCAAGGGAAGATGGATTATATCATCTTATTGTTTCAAACATGAATCCTATGATTTACAGGAGCAGTAATACTTATATTAATGAAGCCATTGGAAGCATGCCAGCTCTTGATGTTGTTGAAATGGCAAAAGAACAGCACACAGGAGTAAAGCTTACTGCAACATTAATTGTTCTTGAATCATTAAGAGTTTTGGACAAGAGATTTGGAAGATTTGTCTGCTATCCTTCATTGCAAGGTCTTGAAGATGAATTAGGATATTTAGTTGGGAGTGAGGGATTTGAAATAACAAAAGAAGCAGCTCCTGCAGACCCTGTTCTTTGCACAAGCCCTGAACTGGAAGAGCGCATGAGGAAAATAGGCGAGGTAATGGACTACAGGACTGTTATCAAGCCGAAATCTTTATAAAGAAGCCTCTTCTTCAATTTAATATAATCAAGGGATAGCCTGGTGAAAAGCTTGGCTATACTGGAGACGCACGTGTTCTTTATGTGTTTCTCATTTTGATGGAGGAATAAAAAATGGCAAGAATGCATTCGAGGAAAAAAGGAAAGTCCGGCTCACATAAGCCTGTTAAGAAAACAAAGCCTTCATGGCTTAGGTATAATCCAAAGGAAGTTGAGCTTTTGGTTATAAAAGCTGCAAAGGATGAGAAGACGCCTTCAAAAATAGGGCTTATAATGAGGGACTCTTATGGGATTCCTGATGTCAAAACAATAACAGGAAAAAGAATAAGCAAAATTCTAAATGAAAAAAAATTGCTGTCTGAAATACCTGAGGATCTTATGGCGCTGATGAAGAAGTCAGTCATTATTAGGAAGCATCTTGAGGAGAACAGGCAGGACAAGACAGCATTAATTGGGCTGCAGCTTACAGAGTCAAAAATAAAGAGAATTGTATCTTACTACAAGCTGTCCCAGAAATTGCCTATTGACTGGAAATACGACGCAAAGAGCATAAGGCTTTATGTCGAATAAGCAAAATGGATCGTTATGAGAACTTTAAGCAGCAGGTAGTCCTTGCTGCTGAAAAGTTCAAGGAGTTGGACAAAAAAGAAACTATAAGAGTAGTTTCACATCTTGATGCTGACGGCATAAGCGCATGTTCCATTCTTGTTAAAGCGCTAAATCTTGACAACAGGAAGTACAGCATTTCCATAATCACCCAACTGAACGAAAAAATCATAAAGGAATTCACAGAAGAAAAATACAATTATTATTTCTTTATGGATCTTGGAAGCGGACAGAAAGCGCTGCTCAAGAAATACATGTCTGACAAGACTATATTTATTCTTGACCATCACGAGATTGTGGATGAAGACCTGCCTGAAAATATGATTGAAGTTAATCCGCATCTTTCAGGGATAGACGGCTCAAAGGAAATTTCAGGAGCAGGAGTTGTATACCTTTTTGCAAAGCAGCTTGAGAAGGATATCAAGCTTGCGCATATTGCTGTGATTGGAGCAATAGGCGATATACAGGAAGACAATGGCTTCAGGCCTTTGAACGATGAAATTCTTCAGGATGCTGTAAAGGATGGTATGATAAAAGTTGAAAAGGGAATAAGCTTTTTTGGAAGGCAGACAAAGCCGCTTCATAAAATTCTTGAGTACAGCACAAACCCATACATTCCAGGAGTTTCAGGCTCTGAGTCAGGAGCTATACAGTTTCTTAAGCAGATTGGAATTAATCCAAGATTAAGCGAAGGCTGGAAAAAGATAATTCACCTTTCAGAAGCAGAAACAAAAAAGCTGGTTGAAGGAATCATAATGAAAAGGGTTAACGAAGAAAACCCTGAAGACGTTCTTGGCAATATCTATACTTTGGTAAAAGAGGAAAGGGAGCTGCCTACAAGGGATGCGAGGGAATTTTCAACTCTTCTCAATGCATGCGGAAGAATGAAAAAATCTTCTTTGGGAATAGGCACATGCCTTGGCGACAGCAGAATGAAGCATAAAGCAATAAAGCTTCTCAATGATTACAAAAGGGCAATCATAAACGCAATGCGATGGTTTAATGTAAGTAAGAATTCTGATAAAGTAATCGATAAGGACAACTATGTTATAATAAATGCAGAGGAAAATGTCAGGTCAACAATGATTGGCACAATTGCATCAATACTTTCAAAATCAGGAGACATTGAACAGGGAAAATTCATAATGTCAATGGCGCAGCAGGATGACGGCACAACAAAGGTTTCGATGAGGATGGCAGGCATTGACCGAATGCAGGGCAAGGATCCTGTTGACCTGAAAGAGGTTGTTGCTGAAATAACAAAACAGTGCGGCGGAGAAGCAGGGGGTCATGTATATGCTGCAGGGGCAATAATCCCGACAGAAAAAGAGCAGGAGTTTATAGAAACTGCACAGCGAGTTCTTGTAAAAAAAGGAATTGAAGAAAAATTAGTTGAATGAGTTTTATAAGCAAGCTTCAATTATAACCTTCTTATGGTATGGGGAGGAGTTGAAAAGCTTGGGAAAAAGCTGGACAAAGGAAAAGATGCTGCCTTTGACATTGGAGAAGGATTAG
>CAZLVM010000124.1:0-2520 GCA_964562875.1 uncultured Methanosarcinales archaeon
ATAGTCACATATTTTGGCACCTTTCTCTCAATTACATCTGTACCAGCTATCTGCTGAAACTTTTTGTCCTTGAAATTCTCAGGAACACCTATGTAGCACATAACTCTCCTGAAAGCGTCAGCCCCTTTTTTCTTCTTGTGAGGGACCATGCCCCTTACAATTCTTCTGACAAACCGGTCAGACATTTTTGGAAAATAAGGACCTTTCATGTGGGTCAACTCTGCCCTATGCCTGTACTTCCTGACAAGCATATCCTTAGCACCTGTGATAACTGCCTTGTCGCAGTTAAGAATATTTATACTGTCACCTAGCAAAGCTCTTTTTGCCACGAATGTTGCCATTCTTCCAACAATCTTGTTTGTCGCGTCTATGAAGATTTCCATTTTATCCTATAATCCTCACATCTTTTCCTTTTGGATTCTGCTTTAGCAGTTCCTGGATTGTTATGCATTTTCCCTTTGCCTTTGTAATCTGATCTTTTGCGCTCTGACTGAATGAAAAAGCAGCCACAACAACACTGTGGTCAATTGCTCCTGAACCAAGAACCTTTCCTGGAACAATAACTACTTCGTTCTCCTTTGTGAATCTGTTAAGCCTTGAAATATTAACAACTCTTCTGTTTCTTGTAGGCTTGCCCAGCTCTACAGCTATGTTTTTCCATATTCCCGCTTCCTGAGTATGAGACTCCTTTCTCAGTAAACTGATTAAATCAATCATATACTCATTTGTTGGTCCAGTTTTTCTCATTTTCTTTTGATTGTGATGATTGTTATGTGGGAGACGAGGTTCGAAATCGCGGAGTTATTTCGCCAACTCGGAGCGAAATTAGTGTTCATTGGGCATAAAACCCAATTTACTCCGTGAGCAAACCTTGTTTGCCCCCTTCTTTTTTTTCCATTCGGTGATGATTATGTGGGAGACGAGGTTCGAAATCGCGGAGTTATTTCGCCAACTCGGAGCGAAATTAGTGTTCATTGGGCATAAAACCCAATTTACTCCGTGAGCAAACCTTGTTTGCCCCCTTCTTTTTTTTCCATTCGGTGATGATTATGTGGGAGACGAGGTTCGAACTCGCGTAGGCACTAAGCCACTAGGCTTTTGCTGATTTACATCCTCAACCTAGCCCGTTTGGCCACTCCGGCACTCCCACGCAAATGATTATGCCTTTGCTTTTAGCTCTTCCTCAAACTCTACCAGCTCTTCTCCCAGGACATCTGCTGCAGCAATTACTATTTGCTTTGCGCTAAGCTGACCCCAGGGCTCAATATAAAATATGAATGTTGAATTGTCTCCTTTCACGCTGATTCCATTTCCTTCAACGGCATCAACGCATGCTTCGCAAAGATGGCAGCTAAGCAATCTGTCCTTGTTAACAGTTAGCTTTCCCCCTTTTACTTCGAATATATTTTTTGGACAGATATTTACAATCTCTTCAGGGTTCTTTATCTTGTCTGCGTTAATTTCAATTATAGGATAATAATGATAATATGCTAGGCATGGTGCCCACTTAACATGCTCTTTTCCTGTTCCAAGCTTTGCTGTTGCTTCAATCTCAATATCCTGCCCCTTAATGAGCTTAACAATAGGCATTTCTGGGAATGCAGGCTTTATCTTTGAATCCTTTGATTTTATTTCTGATGCAAGAACATATCCTACTGATTTGCTGTTAAGTGTCATTTTCACACTGCACCTTGCGCAGCCTTCTCCTTCGCACTTGCACTTGCTTGAAATTACATATGATTTTAGATCTGTTGTAAGTGGAATCAGACCAAGCCGGTGAGCAACTATCTCGTCATAAAGCACTCCGCTGTTCTTCCTAAACTCAACATCTTCAATAGCCATTGTAGGCACTGATTCAATCATTGCCCTTCTAAGTGAATTTGTAAATGCAGGCGTTGTACCCTTCAAAATAAAGCTAACCTTCCCTGTTTTCTTGTTCTTGTCAAGCATTTTTATTTCCATTTCAGGTACCTCTGGGAATTAAACCCTTCTTCCCCTCTTTCCGCCCTTTTTCCTGCATCCGCCGTGAGGAATAGGAGTTACGTCTTCTATTATTCCTATTCTAAGCCCCATTCTAGAAAGAGCTCTTATTGCTGCCTGGGCTCCTGGCCCTGGGTTGTTTGGACCATTGTGTCCTCCAGGCGCTCTTATCTTGACATGTATTCCTGTGATTCCCTTTTCTATTGCTGTTTCAGCAGCCCTCTTCGCAGCCATCATAGCAGCAGTAGGGCTCCCTTCAAGTCGGTCTGACTTAACCATCATTCCGCCTGAGGTTTGGGTTATTGTTTCTGTCCCTGTTACATCTGTAATATGGATTATAGTATTATTGTATGAAGCGTAAATATTTGCAATTCCCCATTTCATCCTGTCAGTCATTTCTTTTCCTCGTCAGCAGGCTTTTCTTCCTTCTTATCTTCTTTCTTATCTTCTTTCTTATCTTCTTTCTTATCTTCCTTTTTCTCTTCTTTCTTATCTTTTTTAGGAGCTTCTTTTTTATCTTCTTTAGGAGCATCTTTCTTG
>CAZLVM010000125.1:0-2478 GCA_964562875.1 uncultured Methanosarcinales archaeon
ATAATCAGGGCGCCTGGAAAAACACCCCCAAAATTCTTTTTCTTGGGCGCCCTGGTTTTTTATAATTGCTTTATGGAAATGTTTAAATAAACCAAAGATGAGATGGCTAATGATGAAAAAAAGAGCAGGTGTTGTTTGCGCAATGGCAGTTTTTGCTATTCTTATTGCTGCGGGCGCGCATGCAGGGTTATATAAGGCAGCAATATGGGATGTTCTTGAGCAGGGTGTTGAATACGAATTCGATGTTTCAAATCATGGAATAGACTTTGAAAATGTCAAGTTTGTTCTGAATAATAATTTCACTGAAAAAAGAATTAATGTTGAGCAAATAGAAGAGATGCCATCTACAATTGATGAAGCTCCAGGCCTTATACACAGCAGAGTCAAAATTATCTCAAATATTTATGAAGGGGAGCTTGAAAATGCAACAATCAGATTTAGAGTAAGCAGGCAGTGGCTTTACAACCAAAGCCTTCCTGAAGACAGTGTTGTTCTTAAGAGATATGGTTATGAGGAGTGGGAATCGCTTCCAGCAAAGCTTGTCGGAGGAGCTTCTGATTATTTTTATTATACTGCAGTATCTACAGGGTTTAGGTATTTTGCAATAACTGCTGAAGAGTCTAGCATGCCTATAGATGAACTGGAAGTTCCGGAAGAAAATGAAACAGCTGAAGAGCCTGATGCTGAGGAGCCTGAACCAGAGCTTATCGCTGAAGTGTCTGAACCTGAACAGGTTGAAATTGATGCAGAGCCGGAGCAAATTGCTGAATCCAATGTTCCTATTGTGCAGGATCTTCCTTCTGCAGCTCCAAGAAAAGTCCCAAAAGTTTCAACTGCATCAAAAGTTTTGAAGTTTTTGTTGGTAGGCATACTTATCCTTGCGTTTGTTGTTATGGTTGTCCAAAACCTAAAAGAAAAAAATCTGAAGAAAAAGTATTAGTTAAATGATTCTTTTATTTGAACTGTTTCTTCTTTTCCAAGCCTTGCGCCAATTTTGCTTACAACTCTTGATGCCAGCCTGCTTCCAAGTTCGCATGCCTTGATTAGGGGTATATTGTTTGAGATTCCCCACAGAACGCCTGATGCATATATGTCGCCTGCGCCCGTTGTGTCAACAGCAGATGTTTTGAATGCAGGGATTTTATGAATCACACTGTTTTCCATTGCCAGTGAGCCTGTTTCACCGGTTTTTACTATAGCTATTTTACAGGAGCTGCCTATTTCCTTCAGCGCATCTTCAGGATTTTCTTTTCCTGTGAATGCTTTTGCTTCTTCTTCGTTTGCAAAAACAATATCGGCGTAATTACTGACTATTTTTTTAAGGCTTTCAAGGTTTCTTGAAACAAAACTTGGGTCTGCAAGATCTATTGACACCATTGAACTGTTTTGCTTTGCAATTTCCATTGCATGAACTGAAGCAGCTTTTAGTTCAGGATCTTCAAGCTGGTATCCCTCTATGTGGAGAATTTTGCTTTTTGCAATTTTTTCTTCAGGAATGTCAGCTTTTCTCAGCTTTGTTGCAGCTCCGAGATGAGTTGCAAATGTCCTTTCGTTGTCAGGAGTTATTAGAGTTATTGCGTTTCCGGTTGTTTCCTCATTGTCTGTGCTTATTTCAGGCTCTGCTCCTTCTCCCGCAGTCTTTTTTGAGTACAGCTCTCCATAGCTGTCCTGGCCTACTTTTCCGCAGAAAACAGCTTTTCCGCCAAGCATGGCAATGCCTGCTATGGTGTTTGCAGATGAACCGCCTGCTGCTGTTTCAAAATTGCTTATTTTTTCAATTATTTTTTTAGATTCATCCTTGCCAACAAGGCTCATTGTTCCTTTTTCAAGTCCTAGCTCTTTAAGAAATTCTGAATCTACCCTTACCAAAAAGTCCATCAGGGCAGACCCGATTCCAATAACATCGTATTCTTTTACGCTTTCCATATAATACTGCAAGGAATTGGGGGTTTTTAAAACTAGCGGGTCAGGCGGGCAAATTCTGCAATGTATTTTTCTGCAATTTTTTTATTTTTGATTATGACCATGTTCTCATTGTTTTTTTCATTGCCGTTTTTTGTAGGGTTGTACGAGCCGGTTATTACAATTGACCGGTCTATAATGAAAATTTTATTGTGCATTGTTGCAGGATTTTTGTCAAGCTTTACATTAACATTATTTTCAATGAAGAAATAGTATTTGTTTTCCATGCCATTGATTCTTTGAGCTTCCATCAGTCCTTTGACTTCAATTTTTTTGCTTTTTTCAGCGATTGCATTGGCTATTTTTTCATCAGTAAAAGAATACACCATAAAATAAATGGATTCATCCGCATTATTAATCAGGCTGACAACATTTTCCTGGCATCTATCAGCAGGGCAGAAATAGATTTCAGCAGGAGTGCATGAAGCAAGCAGGAGAAGCACAAATACCACCATCTTTTTCATGGCAGACAGCGCGGGAAATTCATTAATAAGAGTTTGCAGGATTATTTCGGAA
>CAZLVM010000126.1:0-2426 GCA_964562875.1 uncultured Methanosarcinales archaeon
ATAAAAAACCGCCTTATGAAGGACTGCCCGCGAAAACCTCACATTTTGCATTTTGCAGGAATTAAAAACCGCAGTATCCAGGTTGGAACCGATAAAAGACGCTCCATTCAGGTTGGTGTCTGAGAAAACGCACATCCCCGCAAGCTTGGAATTTGAAAAATCAGCCTGAATCATTTCAGATTCTATAAATTTAACAAACTCGGCATTGATTTCCTTAAAATCTGTTTTCCCAAGATTACATTTATTGAAAGTTGTCTCATTCATGTCAGCCTGGGGAAAAATACCATTCTTCATCGAGCAATTGTTAAAAATTGCTTCTTTAAGGTTGGCACCTGTAAAATCACAATCATCAAAGCAGACCTCAAGGAAAATTCCTCCGGAAAGATCAATACCTTTGCAGTCTATCCCGGAAAAATCTTCTTCGTGGAAAAACTCCCCTGACTTGACCTGTTTTGAAAGCTCTTCACCGGATGTTATTTCGGCCATTATTCCGGTCTCCAGTGTTCGATAAGCGTTGCGTCAAGATTGCTGCCTCTAAAATCCGTATCTGTTATGGTGGCTCTTAAAAAGTCCACGGCATGCAAATTAGATCCCTTAAAAGAGGCCCCGACAAGATGGGCCTTGGCAAGAGAACCTTGGGGCATATTTATTCTGTCTAATTTTGCATCGGTCAGTTTTGCTTTTCTGAATTGGGCATTTTTTGCCTGGGCAGAAGACAGATCAGAGCCTGAAAGATCAGTACCGCCAAAATAGGCGTTCTCCATATTTGTATATGTCAAATCGGACTTTTGCATATCCATATTCTGAAAATTGGCCTGCTTAAGGCTGGCACTCTTAAATGTAAGGTGTTCCATGGATGATTTTTCAAGTTCGGTTGCAACAAAGCAAGCATTTGAAAGGTCAGTTTTTTCAAAACAAATATCTCTTAACTGAGTATCTACAAATGCACATTTGGTCATCACGCTTTCTGAAAAATCACTCTCTTCAATACTACATTTTAAAAAAACAGATGTGTCCATATTTGCATTGAGAAATTTTGCTCCCGATATTTTAAGTTCTAAAAAAACAACCTGGGGCATGTGTGTTTGCGTAAAATCTGTTCGATCAATGACTATCTCAAGGGATTCAATATCTTCAAGATCTGCTTTTGTAAAAGTACTTTCAGTAAAATCACCTTTGGAAAGCCTTGCTGATTTCAGGTTTGCGTCTGTAAAGTTTGCCCGCAAGGCATGAACAGCACCAATATTGGCCTTTGCAAGGTTCGCGCCTGTAAAGTCGGCATCTTCAAAATCCGCTCTTGCCATTATGGCTTCAGAAAGGTCTGCATTCTTGAGGCTTGCTCCTTTAAAATTCACCTGTTCAAGAAAAGCGCCACTTAAGTCGATTCCATCAAGATTTTCTTCGGACAAATCAATACATGCCCAGTCTTTCCCGGATACATCTTCACCTTTTGAAACAGCATCAAGAAAGCGCTTTCTTACATCTTCTAAAGAATCCTTGTGCGGGGAAAGGCCTTCACCCATAAAATGGGCACCCATTATATAGCCCTCTTTAAACCCCTTTTCAGCCTGCTGCAATCCTTCTTCTATCTGGTTTGTGCTGTTCTCCATTGCCTCCTGGATCTGTTTTTCAAGATCTATTGTTCTTTCATCTTCAACACCCATGGCCTTAAACGATTGAACATGATGCATGGCTTTCATTATCTGGGGATCGATCTTTTCTGTCTGTGCCATTATCTCTTCTACATCAATACGGGGCAGAGGGGCTTTAGATTTTGAGGTTCCGTCAAAATCAATATCATCAAATGCTTCAAGGCTCTCAACAATCTTCTTTTTTGAGTCCTCGAGAGATTTTATCTGGCCTGAGTCTTCAGAACCGATTGCCTTCTTTGCATCTTCAATCTGCTCGTCAATGCTCTTAATCTGTTCTTTTACCTGATTTTTTACTTTTTCAATTTCCTTTTTTGCATGATTTACTTTTTTGTCTGTAAATTCATCTACGGCCCCTGTAATCTCATCAAACTTGTCAAATGAAAAGTTCTTCATGTCAAGTTTTTTGGGATCGCCAGCCGTAATCCCCGGCAGAATGGCTTCAAGCCTGGCATTTAATTTTTCCATATCCGGGTCAGGTTTTGCGTCCGACTTTTGACTCACCAGTTTCTTTAAATCAAGCTTACCGTCTTTGTCGGGCATATGCTCCCAGGCTTCATCAGGAACATTGACATTTTCCATATTCTTTTCAGCCTTTTGGATGGCTTCCTCGATTTTTTCATCAGCCATCTTTTGCACAGCTTCAGCCTTTGCATCTATATTCTTTACAAGCTCGCTTTCGTAATCGCTGTCTATAGCCACTTCCATTAAAAGCTCCATTGCGCACTTATGACCTTCGGGTATCAAATCCTGGGTGTTAAGATTGTTTAACAGCGC
>CAZLVM010000127.1:0-2409 GCA_964562875.1 uncultured Methanosarcinales archaeon
ACCAATGCGCACCTCTTTTTGTTTAGAATTGGGGCTGGGTTATATAAAATTTTTGAAAAATTGCGTTATTGGAAGGTTATGGCAAAAGTTTATATAATCATATAGTGAAATATTTAACAAAAAGAGTGTGATAGTGATTGATATGGGCAGAAAAAGAAATATATTTTTAACAGGGGTTACTGGATTTATCGGTTCTCATTTTGCCGGGACGCTGGTTGCTCATCTTGATGGCAGGGGGCAGGACTATGAACTGCTTGTTCTTTCAAGAAGCAAGGGGGAAATTCCGTATGACCAAAGAGTTAAGCTTCCTATAAATGCCAGGCAAAAGGCGCGTTTTATAGAAGGGGATATAACAAAGCCTGAATTTGGGATGTGCGATGATGATTTAAGAATGGTGCAGGAGTGCCAGGAAGTGTGGCACATGGCTGCCTCAACTGAATTCACAGAGAAAAAAAGAGAACAAACATTCACGATAAACACACAGGGCACAAGGAATGCTGTCCAGATTTTTGAAAATGCGCCAAATCTTGAAAGATTCTTTTATGTGGGCACTGCTTATGTTGGCGGGCTTGCTGATGTTGTGATGGAAGATGAACTTAAGATTCCTGAAATGGGTTTTAAGAATGTATATGAGGAATCAAAGTTCCATGCAGAGAAAGCGGTTAGGAGTTCAGAGCTTCCTTATATCGTGTTGAGACCGTCAATTGTTATAGGAGATTCTGAGACTGGTAAGGCAGATGACAAAACAGTCTATGGGGTCATGGCAAGTTTCGCAAGGGCTAAACAGATGGCATTGAAAAAAGGGAGATTAGGCCCAAATGCCGCCAATGGCTTTAATTTTGTTGTGCATGGCAGGTACGCAACTACAAAAAATTTTATTCCATGCAATGACGTTATTCATATGATGCTTTTGATAAGGGATAAAGGGAAAGTGGGCAGCTGCTATCATATGGCAAACCCTATCGCAAGTACTTTTGGGGCGTTATGCGATTCGATGGAAAGAATGCTGGGGGTTGCTCCTTCTACTTATACCAAAGTGGCAAAGGAAAAAGATCATGTACAGAGGATTATTAACAGCGGGATTGATATTTACGGGGATTATGTTTTTGTTGATGACCCTGAAATTGACATGAAAAACATGAATGCTTTGATGAAAGGCAGGAGGGTGACAGAAGTTACGCCAAATGTTCTGGATTTTCTTGCAGAAGTCTATTTTAAGTCAAAGGGCTATGGGAACATATTAGTGAAATAAGAAAAATCCGTTCTTTAGTAAATCTTTGGTCATGTGAAAATTTGCTACTGTGCTTTTTGCAGGGCTTGTAACCATTTTCTTTATTGGATGAAGGCCGCAGGCTCCATAAAGTGTCATGATTTGCAGAAGCGAGAATTTTTTTCTTGATGCAAAAAATACTTTTCCCTCATTTCCCTTGTACCTTTCTTTGTGCCAGGAAAGTCCTTTGTAGTTGTAGACATGGTTCATTCTTGCGTAATTGAACTGGCAGAACCATGTGGTGAAGCTGCTGGCAGAATATTCTCCACCATCATTAACCTTGTAAAACGGGGAAAAACCAAGCGCAAGAATTTCCTTCCCCTCTCTTTTGAACTGTTCTGCCGCATCCATTACAATAGCGTCAAGCAGCCCTGGCAGCGGTCTTTTCCCCTGTTCTGGGTGCTCGTATTCATATGGCCTGTCCCTCAGTATATCTGCTGAATATCCAATAACCTTGCTGTCTCTGTAAATTGGGTCAAAGAAAACAAAACCAACCATTTCTCCGTTAGGGTCAAATGCATAGAACTGCCTTACATCTCCCTCATCTTGGTTAGGGAGCTGCCTTGCAAGAAATGTGATTTCATTTTCATATGTCTTTTTTGTATTGACCCATCCATCTGATATTTTTCTTATGGCTTCTGTGCTTACTTCAGCCATGCTTGACTCGGCAATGCTTATGTTGGCTCTTTTGCTTGACTTTACATGATTTCTTGTTGTTCTCAGCGTCTGCTTGCTTTTGCCGCTAAAATCATATTCCTGAAGCGGGAGTGTTGTTTCAATCCCAAATTCGTTTACGTAAAATCCTGCTGCCTCAAGCGCATGGGCGGTTGCCGGCTTGAAAACTTGGCAGAAGCAGGTTCTCGGATGCTCTTCAACAAAAGATTCAATAATTCCTTCAACATCATCATCGCTGCAGACAGGGTCGCCTAGAGCGAATGTTGTTTTTGGAAATCCCGGAGCAAATCTTGCCTTTGTGAACGCGATATATCCGCTGCCATGCTGGAAGTATTCCATGCCGTCCTGCAATGTGGAGAATGCTATTGGGTGGCTTCCGTACTGTTTTAGCGCTTCTGTTATTCTTTCATCTGTATGCATATTATCACTTTCCTAATTTCACTTCATAAAAACAGTTTGAGCCT
>CAZLVM010000128.1:0-2383 GCA_964562875.1 uncultured Methanosarcinales archaeon
TGCAAAGCCAAAGGCCAAAAACTGCGAAAATGTTATATACCTGTCTTGCTCTCCAGTATTCATGAAAATAATTGCAATAACAGGCATGCCTGGCTCTGGAAAAAAAGTTCTTAGGCAGGAGCTTGAAAAACGTGGAATTTCTGTAGTTGTAATGAGGCATATTGTTGAAAATGAAATGCGGGAAAAAGGCATTGAAGTTACAAATGTAAATCTTCGCGAGTACGCAACTGAACTAAGGGAAAAGTTTGGCAATACTGTTGTTGCTGAACGGACTTTTGAAAAAGTCAAACAGCTGGATGATGAAACTGTCATTGTTGACGGCATAAGAGGTGACATGGAAATAGAGTTCTTCAGAAAGCAGAAAGATACGGAACTCATTCTTATTGCAGTAATTTCATCTGCAGAGACAAGGTTCAAAAGGCTTTCCAAGAGGGGCCTTGAGTGGGACATGAAGACAAGAGAAGAGCTGGACTACAGAGACAAAAAAGAGATTAGCTGGGGTCTTGACAAGGCAATTGCAATGGCTGACTATAATGTTGATAATGAAGGAACACTTGAAGAATTCAAGGAAAAAATAAATATGGTCCTTAACAAAATATTACCCAAACCTCAATAATTTCTGCTTTGATGTCTTTCCTGATATTATTTTTACTTCTTTTTTTGAAAGCTTTGAGAAAAACTTGATAATTTCCTTGTTTGCCTTCCCCTTTTCAGGCTCTGCCTTCACATTGACTTTCAGGGCTTTCTTTTCATCATCCCAACTAATTATCTCAGTTTTTGGAGAATTGGGTTTTGCTATTATCTTTATAGTGTTGTTTTCAGCATAATTTAGAAAATTCAACTGTAGTCCCTCCAAACATGCTTGCACTTTGTGCATTTGTGAAATTTGGTGGCTGGCTCATCACCTGCTCTTGTCTGCACTTCCCACCAGTAAGCCATGCCATTTCCACACTTTGGGCATTCTGCCTCTGTTGTAGGAAGTGTTGCATCCTCTTGTTCAGGGTCAGCAATATCAAATTTCTTTTCTTCTTCTTTTTCAACCTTGCTGCTTAACTTCATCTCGCTTTTTTCACCGCCGTCATAGCCGCATGAGCAGGCAAGAACCTTTTTCCCATCAACCATTTTTGGCATTAATATTGATCCGCATTTTGGACAAAACATTTTGTATCACCTTTGTATATTCATTTATGCTATATGAATCAGCTTTAACAGGTCAACAAAAAAGACCTTTAGCCATCCAAGGAATGGCACTCTAACAACAGCCTTCCCAAGCACATGCTCTTTGCTTATTCTGCTTTCAAATCCTGCAACTTGGCAGTTATGGTCTCCTTTTGTATTGTACATTCCTGTAGTCTCATTAATCCTAACTACCCTGTGTATTATTGGTTCAGGATATTCACTGGATGTATAAACTATCGTATCTCCAACTTTTATATTTTTTGGACTGGCAAGAACCATTATGTCCCCTTTGTTAAATCCATTCTTGAACCTGAATTCTTTAAACTCATCTTTTGTTATGCTGTACCAATCTCTGTAAAGCTCCTGCTGCGTGCTCTTTACAAGGCACAACTGAGGATTGTCCATGCAGCATTGAGTACTCCACCAATCATCAAAGCTTCCAGGATGTTCCATACTGCTTGATACAACTGCAACAACAGGATGGGTTGTCCCAAGCATAAATCCAAGTCCTGGATAAAATATAAACCTGATTATGAGAAAAGCAAGACCTATGTTTACAATCCAACTCCAGATACTGTCATCTTCCCATATAAAATACCAGAGCTTTTTCAAAAACTTTCTTGCCTTGTTCATTTTAATCCTAAAATAGCATAATCATTAAAAAGACTGTTATTTATAATGCTTTTGTATGAGACCAGATTATTTTGAAGGGATACTCCAGCTAAGAAATCCTACAAAGAAATTGGTAGAGTTTGTATACGAAGAACTAGATAAAAATAAGGTTTGGGTTGCAAAAGGGGGGCAAGTAAGGGGTGGATTTGATTTTTATGTGAGCTCAAACGATTTCTTGAGAAGGCTTTCATTTACACTAAAGAAAAAGTTTGGAGGAGTTCTAAAGATGACCTACACTCTGCATACCCAAAAAAAAGGAAAAGATCTTTACAGGACAACTCTCATGTTCAAGATTTCTCCTTTCAAAGAAAATGATATGATTGAATTTAAAGGAGATATCTACAAAGTTATGAGATTAAACGTAAAAGTTGAACTAAAAAATATGCAGACTGGGAAAACAAAGCTTGTAAAATTTGAAGACATTGAAAAATCATTCAAGAAAATCTCCAAGAAAAGCCCTACTTCTGAAGAATAATTATGTTCCCTCTTCCTTTCTTTATTTTTCTTATCTTTCCCCTGTCCTCAAGGTCTG
>CAZLVM010000129.1:0-2364 GCA_964562875.1 uncultured Methanosarcinales archaeon
ATCTATGCTTGTGCTGAGTGGAAAATTTGCTTTTGCCGCTTCATACTGTTCTTCGTCAAGCGGTTCTGTCGGTATTTCACTAGCTGCAAAATTTCGAACTGTTTCTGCAACTCTATCAAGAGCCATTTCTACAACAGGAACCCTTGCAGAGCAAACCTTCCCTGTTCTTCTTGCTCTTCTGGGCATGTAACAATCACCGATTAAACCTCTCTGAACATTTCTAAGAACTACTTCTAAATCTTCCACTGGAACTTTAACATCACTTGTGTTTGCATTACTCATTAGTATCCCTCCAAAATCATTGTAAACAATAGAAATCAGCCAGGTCTATATAAATATTTTCTGTGCACTGTAATCCCTTATTTGGGACAATCAAGAACTATTCTTTCTTTACTTCAGGTTTAGATTCTTCTTTCTTTTCTTCAGGCGTAGTTGTAGCTTCTTTTGTTTCTGGGGAAGGGGTTTCTTTTTCCTCACCCTTAACTGTTTCTGATTCCTTAGCTTTCACTTCTTCTGCCTTTGGAGCTTCTTTCTTTTCTTCAGGTGCTTTTGGCGCTTCTGCCTTTGCCCCTTTCTTTCCCTTTTTGCTTTCCTTTGGCATATCAACAGGCGCTCCAACCAGCTCTGCCATTACTTTTCCTTCAGAATCTTTTGTTACTTTAACTTTGAGATGGTGGGGGGGATTTTTCATTCCCTTTTCCCACACTTTAATATTAGCATATTTTCCAATTTTGACATTTTCTGACTTCATGTGCCTCTGAAGAAACTCTTTCAAAGTTCGAATTGCCTTCTTTGCCCTTTTGTATTTTGGGGACTTTAGCCAGCCTTTTCTAAGCGGAACATTATATTCTCTTTCAAGTTCTATTTTTGTTTCTTCTGTCTTAGCCATTTTATGCCTTGGACTTGGTCCTTCTCCAGCTTCGCTTTAGATTTGTGTGCCTTCCTGGGTGAACCCTTCTTCCCTTTCCGTATATCTTTGGCACTGTCCAGAAAGGTGCCCATCTAGTCAAGCCGTGCAATCTGCACAATCTTTTCTTTTTGCTCGGATGGTTGTATCGTGTCATTTTTGTGTGATTTTAATATCCCTTCTTTCAGGTGTGATTTTTATCAGTATTTCCTTCAAATCGTTATCATCAATTTTCTTTATCTTTCCCTTCTGCAGTCCCTGGCCGATTACAGCCAAAAGTTTTACAGCGTTTTCAGGATGAGCAGCCTTGAGGTTTCCATACCTCTGCAGCGCTTCCTTGGTGAAAAGCGTCTTGACGACATTTTCAAGTTGTGTTATTTGTTGGGCGAATTCGGCTTCTTGCTGTTGCTGCTGGGCTTGCTGCGCCATTAGCTCCTGCATTTTTTTCTGCCTTATCTCATCGAGCTCACTCATTTTTCTGCTCGGTTTCTTCACCCTTTTTTGGCTCCTCTTTCTTTGGAGCAGCTTCCTTAGGTTTTGGCTCTGCAGGTTTTTTCTCTTCAGCTTTAGGAGCTTCAACAGCTGCCTTGGCAGGAGCTGCTACATGAGGTTCTGCTTTTGGAGTAGGTTTTAGCCCTTCCTTTTTCACAACTTTTTTTGGTATTGATTTTTGAATTTGAGATGATATTTTGTCAAGCATAGACCTTCCTTTTGGAGCTATTGCTCTTCCTTTGTGAATGCCTTTTTCTTCCTGCTTTGCAAGGCCTGCCTTTTCAAGCTGCTGCAGTACTTTTCTTATTATATTGCCAGAGCCCTTGTAAAACCTTTCAGGCTTCATGCCTCTGTTCTTTTTTGATCCGAAATATGTTCGTAATTTTGAAACGCCAATTGGACCTTGCATGTTAATTTTCCTTAGAATTGCTGCAGCTCTCATATACCACCAGTCTTTCATTACTGGAGGCCTTTCCTTTGCTGCGCCGGTCTTTACAAAATTAGCCCATACAGGAGGCTCTATCTCCTTTATCTTCTTGAGCTCTTCTGCAGTTTTTTCTATAAGCTCGTTCTGCGGTATATCGTATATGCTTGCCATTGTTATCACGTTCACGCCTTGCGGCGCTAGAACCGCTAACTTTGTTAGCGTAACTAAAAGAAACCAGGGTTTATTTAAAAACCTTTTGGTTAGTTTTACTCTGTCCCAAATAAGGTTAGCGCACTTAAGGCAAAATCCAGTTAATACCTTTTCTAGCTGACAAGAGGGTTGTCTCATTCGGAGAATGTCAGCTTTCATATGCCTAATCGGGGATTTTGAGTGCGCTAACCCGAGCTTGTCGAGATTTGGGACAGGGCAGTTAGTTTTATATGAAACCAGATATTACATGTTCTTATGCTATACACAGAAGCCCCTGCTGATTTCAACCCATCTCTTGAGGCAGTGGGCTGTTTTTCAGAGCATGATT
>CAZLVM010000130.1:0-2358 GCA_964562875.1 uncultured Methanosarcinales archaeon
TTATTAAAATGAAAACTATTAAAATTAAAGTAGTATTATTAATATGTTTAGCTTAAATAAATACTATGTTATAACTAATTTAATACTATGTTGATACTAAAAAAGCGAAACATTTATATATGAGCCCATATCAATATACAAATATGGCTATTAAAAGAAGGTTTACCGACTTAAGAGATATGATTCTAAGGACTTTGTCAACTGGAAAAAAGACAGTCAATCAAATTTCCAGCGACAGCGGAATCAACTGGAGAACAGTCGACAACCACCTGATTTACCTTATTGGAAAAGGGCTTGTCAGGACAGTGTTCAGCAGCCCGTATGTGAAAATATTCGAACTGAGTGAAGACGGTCAAGGATATGTGAAACATTTGGAGGAGGAGAAGGCATGAATGTATTGGTGGAGGTGTTGGCATGAAGGTTTTAATGTTTGGCTGGGAATTCCCGCCATGGAACCAGGGAGGTCTTGGCACAGCATGCCATGGACTTACCAAGGGCCTGTCAAATAACGGAGTGGATGTAACCTTTGTACTTCCAAAAGCCCCTGCTGGGGCAAAAGGAGGGCATGTAAAACTTATTGCAGCCAACAATGTGAAAGGGATAAAGATGGTTACGGTCACGTCCCCGCTCGTTGGCTATATGACTTCAGAAGAGTATAAAGAGCAGATAAAAAAAGGAATTCTTCTGGGAAAAGGAAAGTCAGGCGGTGAGATTTACGGAAAGGATTTGTTTGCTGAGGTTGAAAGGTATGCCCTAAAGGCGTCCATAATCGCAGAAAACGAAGAGTTTGATGTTATCCACGCCCATGACTGGCTCACATACAAAGCAGGCATCGAGGCAAAGAAGGCAACAGGCAAGCCGCTTGTTGTTCACATGCACGCAACTGAGTTTGACAGAACCGGCGGAAACGGCGTAAACCAGTATGTCTATGACATAGAAAAGAAAGGCATGGAAGCAGCTGACTGTGTCATATGCGTAAGCAACTTTACCAGGCAAAAGGTTATAGACAACTATGGAATTGATCCAGGCAAGCTTTATGTTGTTCATAACGCTGTTGAATTCAATGATTTCAGCGAGGAAAAAGAAGCGATAAGCGAACTTGACAAAGTAGTGCTTTTCCTCGGCAGAATAACCCTGCAGAAAGGGCCTGATTATTTTATTGAGACAGCAAAGAAAGTGCTTGAGCATGAGCCAAAAACCAAGTTTGTTGTAGCTGGAAGCGGAGACATGCTTCCAAGAATGGTAAACATGGCTGCAGAACTTGGAATTGGAGACAAAGTATTATTTACAGGATTCCTTAGGGGGAATGACATAGACAGAGCCTACAAGATGGCAAGCCTGTATGTCATGCCGTCTGTATCAGAACCTTTTGGCATAACGCCGCTTGAGGCAATGAGAAATGGAACTCCTGTATTGATGTCCAAGCAGAGCGGAGTTTCAGAAGTTGTGGGAAACTGCCTAAAAACAGACTTCTGGGATACAGATGAAATGACCAACAAGATTGTTGGGGTGCTGAGGTATGAACCGCTCCACTCATGTCTTAGCGAAGACGGCAGGAAAGAAGTAATGAAATTTAACTGGAACAATCCTGCCAGGAAATGCATGGATATCTATGACAAGGCAATAGACGCCGTCGTGAAAAGAGAATACGCAAAAATAGTTGGAGGAGGAATAGAAAAATGACAAACATATGCTTTTATTTCCAGGTGCACCAGCCATTCAGGCTTGCAAAGTACAAAGTGTTTGATATAGGGAAGAACAGCAACTATTTTGATGACCAAAAAAACAGGGAAGTCATGCAGAAGGTTGCAAAGAAATGCTATATCCCTGCAAACAATGTAATCCTGGACCAGATAAGAAAGCACGACGGCAAATTCAAGGTTGCGTATTCAATAACAGGAACAGCCATAGAGCAGTTTCAGGAGTTTTCACCGGAAGTCCTTGACTCATTCAAGGAGCTTGCGGACACAGGATGTGTTGAGTTTCTTTCAGAAACATATTATCATTCACTTTCATATCTTTTTTCAAAAGAAGAATTTAAGGATCAGGTTGAAATGCACAGGCGGCTTATGAAAAAGCTGTTTAATGCAAAGCCAAAAGTCTTCAGGAACACTGAACTGATTTTCAACAACGAGCTTGCAAAGAATGTTGAGAATATGGGATACAAGGGGATACTTGCAGAGGGCGCAGACCACATACTCGGATGGCAGAGCCCAAACCTTGTGTACAAGCCAAAAACAACAAAGAAGATGAAGGCAGGACCGCTCGACGAGCCAGTATCCGTGCTTTTCCGCAACGGCATCTACCCGATGTCCGCGACGGTCGCTGTACTTGCAATGATGCTATGGTTCACGATGG
>CAZLVM010000131.1:0-2336 GCA_964562875.1 uncultured Methanosarcinales archaeon
GGACTAGCTTTACCATTGAACTTTAATGCGTTTTGCAGTGCATATTTTCTTATGCTTTCTTTATTCATATTATCACCATACAGAAGCAGGATATTTTCCAAGGAAGTGCTGTGTTACACTGTTGTCTATGCTTGCCTGGTAAGGGTAATCGTAGCTTGTACTTCCATCAGGATTTTTAGTCATTTCCCCTTCCTGTATCAGAACCTGGCCGAAAACATCTGAATCTGAAAACCAGAAAAGTTCTGCCCTTTCCATCCTGTAAACATTTGTATTTTCAATATTTTTTATTACTCCCGGCATTATTCTTGGATATACTTCTCCCAATAATTTTTTCATGACATCTTTTCCTTCCATGAATTTGTTTAGGTGGACAAATACAACCCTTCTTGTTGATGGGTCTACATATTGCAGAATAGTTGTTCTTGTGCAAACCTGACCTTCTATCCCAAGCTCGTTTCCTTCAACATCTTTTGTGTCTTTTTCAAATATATCACATTCAGTAGGCCTATTTTGGCTATCTTCAAGAGTATAGCTGCCTATTGTTTCTGCAAATTCAATTTTTTTTTCAGTTGGAACAGTATTAACAGAACATCCTGCAATTAATATTGCCAATGCAAGCAAAATAAATATTTTTTTCATCATTTTGGCTTTAATCCCCATGTTATAGTGAATTCTATTTGTGTATTTAAACCTTGCCAAAAACCACAGAAAAACTTTAATAGGCGGTTAAAATCCTGTTTTTCATGCACAGAGACATGACAGTAAGCAGGGACAGTGTCGGCTCAAGGTCTATTATTCTTGAAGGTGTTTTGAAAAAAATTGCAAGCACTCCTGAATCCAACCGGATTAGGTATGTCAAAAGTCTGGGTGTTGTAGATTTTGTTTACACCGGGGCAAAAGGCACAAGATATGCGCACTGCCTTGGCGCTGTATCCCTGCCGTCAGAGCTTGTAAGGAGGGGAGTAATATCTGAAGAAGAGGCAATGCTTCTTGAAACAGCCCTTCTTATACATGACTTTCCGCAAGGTCCTTTTTCCCATTTGAGCGACAAAAACTGCACTGTAAAGCATGACGAACTTCTTGAAGACATGATTCTTGGAAGGCTTGATGTGGGCAAGCCAGGCTGGGGGAATATTCATAACATTTTGGTAAGAGCTGGTATTAATCCTGAAGAGATTGTATCAATTGTTAATTGGAAACATCGCAAAAAACATTTGTGCAGCCTTTTCTCAGGCTATTTTGATTTTGATAAAATGGACTATCTTCCTAGAGATGCGCAGGAAACTGGAGTAAAGATGGGAATTATTGACACTGAAAGAATACTTGATGTAATGGAAGTTTGCGACAATCAGCTTTGCATTCAGGAAGAGGGATTTGATGCTGCTGTTGACATGATAGATGCAAGAGGGAGAATGTATCGAAGAGTATATTTCCATCCAAAGGTAGCAGTTTATGAGGCAATGCTTAATCTTGCAATAGAAAAATCGAGCATAGAAGAAAAAGATTTAAGATGGATGGATGATTGCGAGCTTCTTTCAACTCTTAGCCGGGACTTAGGTGTTTCTGCGCAGATTGTGCAGATGATGAAGGATAGAAAAATATATTCCCGGCTGCATAGACTGACCCTGAGAAGTAATTTTAACGAGAATCTTGCAATTGCGAGGCATGTTGCAGGACAGCCAAATCTTGTTGGAAGAATTGCAGAATATGCAGGATTAAGGGAAACAGATGTACTGCCTGTGTTTAAGTTTCCAAGAGGGGAAAAGGCAAATGGAAGGCATTATTTTCCTCTGCATCTTAACAATGGGGATTTTTGCAATATTTTTGAGTATGATGATAATAAGGATGCGCTTCACGCAATTCAAAGGCCTGACATGAGCTTTTACGCAATGTTTGCAGTTCATCCTGCAGTTGCCTCTGAAGAAAAGGCAAAAGTTGAGGATTTTGTTCAGTCGTTGTATACCCAGGCCAGGAAGGAAGTATAAAAGAAAAGTTTATAAACTTTCTATACCGTAAATTATACTAAGATGGGAGTAAAAAGAGCAAATATAATACCAAACGCTCCTGTAGCGAGGATTCTTATTAGAGCAGGCGCTTCTAGAGTTTCTGCTGAAGCTGCAAGGACTTTTGCAGAATATCTTCAGGATAAGGCGCTTGAGATAAGCGAACAGGCAGTAAAGATTGCAAAGCACGCAGGAAGAAAGACTGTCCATGACGGCGATATCAAGCTTGCTGCAAGAAGATAGTTCTGTTAAAGATTATAGGTTTTGGTTTTGAGCCATTGCTGCGTTTTGTGTTGTTTTTGTTATTAAGTAATGAGTTACTTGTTTTTAGTT
>CAZLVM010000132.1:0-2334 GCA_964562875.1 uncultured Methanosarcinales archaeon
CTTATGAAGATACAAATGAGTTTTACATTACTATAGCATTTTCAAAGGCTTATGATATAAATGAAGAGGTTCTTTCAGAGCCGGACGCAATCAAGATTACTGATGAATGGCTTCTTTACAATGAAGGTCCTCATGTAATCCAGCCAAATGATTTTGTTTCAATCCCAGTGCTTGTGAATGTTAATACACAGATGGCTGAGGGAGTTCCGACTAGAAGAGATTCTTTGTACACGTTTAATGTCTGCGTGTTTGATGACAGGGCAAGAAAGCAGGACTGTGAAAGTTCAAGATCAATTCTGACAAGTGTTTACGGCAATAAGGTTCTGAAGATTAATATTAATACATGAGTTATTGCCTTTAACCTAAAAAGAGCCAATGCTGCCCAGCGAAGTACTTAATTTGAACATTCATTTCTGCGTGGGACTCCTGTCAAGAACCACCGGTCAATAGACCGATGGCATGAAGCGAAAGCTTCATCTTCACTAGAACAAACCAGTGGTTCTTGAGCATGCTCAGAAATATACCATAATCATAAGATATGCCATGCTTTGTCCATCAGTCACACAAACTGAAGGTATATTTCTGACATTTTAAGAAGAAATAAAACAAACAGCACGAAGCGCAGTATTGGCTCAAAACTAAAACTCACCATCAACAACTAAGAACAAGTAACTCATTACTTAACAACAAAAGTCATTGCCACCCAGCGAAGTACTTAATCTGGGCATTGTTTGACTGCGTGGGACTCCTATTAATAATCAATAACTAACATCAACACGAAGCGCAGTATTGGCTCAAAACTAAAACTCACCATCAACAACTAAGAACAAGTAACTCATTACTTAACAACAAAACTATTGCCACCAAACTAAAAAGAATCAATGCTGCCAAACGAACAAGAGTCATTGCCACCTAGCGAAGTACTTAATCTAAAGATTATTTAACTGCGTGAGACTCCTATTAAAAAGCAATAACAAAAGCAACACGAAGCGGGGCAATGGCTCTTATGAAGTCGTTTTCCCTTATTCAAACCCTTTAATCAGATTAAGAACTTCCTGTTTTGGGTCTGCTGCCTTTGTTATGCCTGAAGCAACAAGGATTCCGACTGCGCCAAGGTCTTTTGAGATTTTCACGTCTTCTGTGGTCTTTACGCCGGCTCCAACAAGGACATTCCCTCCAATCTTCTTAACAGAGTTTTTGATAAGTTCTGGCTGGGATGTTGATACGCTGATATCCCCTCCAATAAGCTCAGGAGGCTCTACAGCGACAAAATCAGGATTAAATGCTGATATCTCTTTTCCTTCCTCATCATCCTTTGCGCATGCAACAATTATAAGCCCGTTTTCTTTTGCTTTTTCTATGCCTGCTTTTATGGCTTCCATGCTAATTCTTTTTTCAGAATGATTGATTAATGTTCCAACAGCGCCATTTTCCTTTATGCTCTGCGCAAGCATGCTTCCGGTGTTTGAGCCATAGCCAACGCCGTCAATATGCTGGGCAAAAACAGGTATTGATACAGAACTGCTCACAGAATTTATGTCAGCTGCCTGAACAGCAACTGCAACAGAAGCGCCTGTTTCCTTTGCAGCGCTTTCGCATGCCTTTGCAAGCTCAACAGCCTTTTTGCCTGTTGCAGACTCATATGTCTTGAAATTGATAAGAAGCAATGGTGTTTTTATTTTTACCATGATTATCACCTTTTATTTTTTATTTTGAATTTTCTGTTTTTTCAGCCCCATCCAAATATTCCATCATTCCCCTGGCTGCATTTTTTCCGTCGGCAATTGCCCTGATTACTGTTGCAGAGCCCGATACTATATCTCCGCCAGCGAAAACATTAGGGATTGATGATTTCATTTCCTCGTTTACGTTAATTTCCCCTTTGAATCCTGTATCAATATTGCTTGTCCTTGAAATCATAGGGTTTGGCTTTTGACCTATTGCAACAATCATTTGGTCGCATTCAATCGTGAATTCGCTGTCATCTATAGGGACTGGAGATCTTCTGCCAGTTTCATCTTCCTCTCCAAGCATCATCTGGGCGCATTCAATGCCCTCAATATCATTATCTCCAATAATTTTTAGAGGATTTGTGAGCAAAAGGAACTTTATGTCTTCTTCCTGAGCGTGCTCAACTTCCTCTTTTCTAGCAGGCATTTCGTTTTGCGAGCGCCTGTAGACTACAGTAACATCCGCACCCAGTCTTTTTGCAACTCTTGCAGCGTCCATTGCAACATTCCCCCCGCCTATAACCACTACTTTTTTGCCTATTTTTAATGGGGTTGAATATTCAGGAAACTTATGGGCTTTCATCAGATTAATTCTTGTAAGGTA
>CAZLVM010000133.1:0-2332 GCA_964562875.1 uncultured Methanosarcinales archaeon
AATACCTTTTTTTCCAGATAAGAAAGAGAGGTGATTATTATGGCAAAGAAGAAAGCTAAAAAAACAACTAAGAAGAAGGCAGTAAAGAAGAAGACAGTTAAGAAAAAGGCTAAGAAGAAGAGATAATTCTTCTGCTGCATTGTTTTTTTTTTATTTTTTTCTTTTTTTTCTTTCTCTTCAATTCAATAAACATACAATTCAATAAACCTTTTATACTCGTTCTGCGTTTTTCCGGTTAATGCTAAAAGCAAGAAAGATTAATGGGATAACAGCGTCACAGGCAAGGAATTTTGTTATTTGCCCTCGTATTGTATACCTTAACATGTATGGTCCTTCTGCAGAAAGGGTTCCTATTTCTGAATTTCTCCGCAAGAAGATGGAAGAGGGGAGGGAGTTTGAAAAAAAACTTGTTTCGCACATGAAGTATGTCCAGCCAAAATACAAGTTTAAAGATTGGGAGGCTGGCTTTGAAAAAACATACAGGTTCATGAGGGCTGGTGAAGACATGATTTATCAGGGGGTGCTGATGCATTCAGGGCTTTTTGGAATCCCTGATTTTCTCGAGAGAAAAAAAGGAAAATCAGAGCTCGGAAGCTTTTATTATTCAGCTGTTGACATAAAGACAGGGCTATCAGCAAAAGAGAAATATGTCATGCAGGTCATGTTTTATTCATATCTTCTTTATTTGGTGCAGGGAGTTCTTCCAAAAAAAGCATACCTTATTTTTGGAGATGAAACTAGGAAGGAGATTGATGTTGTGAAAAGATTTGATAAATTCAGTGAAAAGCTGGCAATGCTGAAAGAGGTTGTTTCAGGAAAAGAGATTGAGCCGTCAAGAATTATTCATTGCGCGACATGCCCTTGGTATGATACTTGCTTCAAGATTTTGAAGAAAAAAGGAGATCTCTCGCTGATTTACAGGATGGCAAAGCATGCAAAAATAGTGCTTGTTGATGCAGGAATAAAAAACCTGAAGCAGCTTGCAGACTCAAGCATAGAAGCATTGCCTGGAATCTCAGCAGCATCAATGAAAAAATGGAAGCTCCACGCAAAATCTCTTATTTCAGAAAAGCCAATCAGGATTTTGCCTGTAAATTTTCCTGAAGGCACAGAAATATTTGTTGACATAGAGTCAGAAGACGGCACAGAATACATGTTTGGGGTGCTTGTTGAAGGAAAGGTAAGGCAGTTTACTGCAACATCAAGGGAAAAGGAAGGCCAGGCATGGAAAGAATTCACAAATTTTCTTTCAAAATTCGAAAAGTTTGTTGTTTATCATTATGGAGATTATGAAAAAAGGGCTTTCAGGAAGCTTGCTGAAAAATACGGCCTGCCTGCATCATTGAAAAACAGGCTTTTTGATTCAATGTTTAACCTGCTTAAATGCTTCACATCAAATGCAGTGCTTCCAATTTACTCATACTCGCTTAAGCCTGTTGCAAAGTTTTTGGGTTTCAATTGGAGAAATCCTTTGGCTTCAGGGGATTTGTCAATGGTATGGTATGACAGCTATCTTAAGACAAAGGACAAGAAATATTTAAATATGATAAAGGAGTATAATGAGGATGACCTGAGAGCTACAAAGATTGTAAAGGATTGGCTTTCAAAAGATGGAGAATAAGATTGGGTGCGCAGTTAAAATGAAAAAGACAACAGAGCAAAAGCTTGAGTTCGCAAGGAACGTTTGGTTTATATTCATAACTGCAGTGATTGGGTTCAAGCTTATTGAATATCTTTCATCGCCTTCATTTCAGGAAGTTATTGCAGTAAGGGGGACTTTTGATGCGGTTTTTCTTGTTTTAACAATCTTTATTCTCGTGTACGCGCTGTTTGTGGCTCCTGCTTTAATGATTCATGTTCTTCTTTGGGACGAGAGAAAAAAAGGTGTATCGCGCATCTTTAAATAGTTGCTAAGAATTCTTTTTGCTATGGAGCTAAGCGATGTTGTAATTGAGGAATGCAGCCTATCAGACTTTGTTATGCTTAAAGGATATCATTTTTCTGCATGCAGGCCTCCTGAAGTTCAGGCAAGGCTTAGAAGAAGCCTTAGATCCATTTCAGAGAGGGATAATCTTGGCTTTGGGCTGATAAGGGTGCCGTACAAAGGGTTTAGTTTTGAGGACATAGCTTATAGGATGGCAGAAATAGATGGGGTTAGGAAGTTTTCTTTCAGAAAAAAAGGAGTTAAAGGATGGACAAATGTTCCAAGGAATTCAGTTGAAGATATGTTTGAACAGGGGCTTGTTGAAACTGATGAGAATCATGGTTATATAATGAAAGTTAACTTCAAGGCTCAATATGAATTTTCTGAAATGATGTTTGAAAAGTTCAG
>CAZLVM010000134.1:0-2296 GCA_964562875.1 uncultured Methanosarcinales archaeon
GGACTCAACTTCTTCTGGATTGTTTTCTGCTCTGCAATATATCTTATGTTTCTTCTATTGTTCACATTTCCCATAATCCTGCTTGACAAATAGTTCAGCCAAATCTGATATCTTCTTGCAGTTCTTGGAGCAAGAGCATTATGTCTTATTTGATTTCTGAAACCATCAGCAGCATACTTAATTTCTTCTCTGACAGAAGGCCTGCCAAAACTTGATGCTGGCTTTTCAATATATCTTGTAAGAGGTATATTCTTTCTTGGGCTGAAGGCATCTTGTGCTCTCCTGTTTTTCCTTCTTTCAATAACTCTTCTAATATTTGAAAGGACTACTTCATACCTTCTTCTTGGTTCACTTGTATATTCGTATTCCACTTTTCTCTTCCCTCCAATAAATATTACAAATAAGCCTGCCAGGAGAACAATCATTATTAGAGACAGCCATCCTATTCCGCTGGCATCTGCATCGCCTGGACCTGTAAGATATCCTGATATTCTTTCTCCAAATCTGTCGTTAAGGACACTTTGTATCCTTCTGACCTCTTCCCTTGCTTCGTTTTCTGTCATCTTTCCACTGCTCATCAGGTTAGAAACCTTGCTTAAGCTGTTTATCGAGTCAGTAATCAGGAATACTTGCTCTTCATTGAATTCCTGAGACTTTTCCATCTCTGAAAGCAAATTAGTCAAACTTCTCTGGTTTTCTCTTATTAGGGATTCCAGTTCTGTGTTGTTGGCAACTATCGCATTCAAGTCGTTAACAACAACTATTTCCTTTACTACCTTTGACCGATTATAATAAGAAACTGACCAGTTCAAATAATATACTCCAGTGTCATTGAAAAACCCATCCATATACACTATACCATTGCCTACATTCAGACCATTTGAAAGGTTGTAATACTGTGTTGAGCCGTTAAGCCTTTCAACCCACAACTCCGGATTAGTAAGTTTTGAGCTGTCAATCGGTTCGCCGTTCAGTGTCACTTCTGCAGCAAGCCTCAAAGTCGTGTTATAATTTACCATGTCAGGGGTTATTCCGTTTATCCTGAAAATTCCCCTTCCGGAAATAGTGAATAGGGCAGAACATGATGAGTATCTTGGCGGAACCTCATTGGTTTGTATGTTGGTTATGCCCATGTAATTTCCGCTCTCATAATATGCAGCATCAAACTCATAATACCAGACTCCATTCTGAATGAAAATTAGGTCTCCTGTTTCAATAAATGTATGATTTGTTCCGTTAATCCTATATATAGTCATGTTGACTCTTGTCACGTTTGCCTGTTCAGCAGAAGTTCCATCTGTGTATGCAAGGTCTGCCTGGAACAAGACTGCTTCCCCATATTCTGCAACCTGAGGTGTTTCTGTCAAACTGCACCCAAGACCATTAACAATTGTGCTTGGCAGAGAAATTTCAAAGTAGCCTGTATCAGTATCTGAGTTGCCGGTTGTATCATTGCCAAACGCGGTCATATTGTAGAATCCTATTGCACTGGTGTTGGTGAAATTTCCAACATATATTTGAGTGTCATCATCTTCAACCAGAATTATTGTTTCTACATTGTTGCCCCAGGTTATGTTTACATATACTGTATCAATATCATTGTTTGGCAGGTCTGTAACATTAACTCTTATTGTTATGTTTCCATCTACCCCAAACTTTGTTCCATTTGAAGGATATATTATTGTCACTATTGGAGGTGATGAGTCATAGACTGTTATGAAATGTGTTTCAAAGCTTGATGTGTAATTTTCTGTTTCAAGGTAAACTACTGTTATGTTGTAAACAGTCAATTCATTGAACTGTGTCAGGTTTTCAAGCGGTGTTGTGCCGTTATTGATTAGTGTTCCATCAAGGTAGAGCAGTATATTTCCTCCTGGAGGGAATATCAGCTGGCCTGTTAGGTTTACAATGCTTCCTGCATTCACTGAAATATTTCCGTCTACGCTGTCCAAGAGAAGATTTACTATGCTAACATTCTTGTTTATTGTATATGTGCTTGTGTTTTCCCCTGTAGTATAATTTTCTGTTCCAGGAGATGTGCAATTATAGAAGTAATCGCTGGCGCCAAGCACAACGTAAATGTTGTTTTCTGTTGATGTCACATCTGTTCCGTTTCTATATAACACTGCTGCTGGCTCTCCTGTGCATGAACAGGACGCATTTACAGATGTGCCGTATGTTTGCGGTGATGATGGTGTGAACACAAGGTAGCATGAAGTTATGTTTATGTCAATGTTCAGTGTGTTTTGTGTGATGTTTGATGTGTAGTTTTGTGATTCTGGTATTGTGCATGTGT
>CAZLVM010000135.1:0-2272 GCA_964562875.1 uncultured Methanosarcinales archaeon
GCTCCGAATGAAAGAAAATAGGTTTGGAGAGGCTTTAACAGCTATGAGAGATGGCGCTGAAAGCAAAAATTCTGAGCTTTTCCATCCTTCTCCAATGTTTTCAAATCTAAACACTGCAAGGGAAATTGGAGAAATGCTTGCAATTGCAGAAAAAGAAGAGGGAATTGGAGATATTGTCCGGGCTGCTGCATTTGCTCATGTACACAACAAACAAAAATCAATGGAACTTTGGGAGCATGCGGCAAGAAAAGCAGCTCAAAGCGCATCTCCTGAACACGAGCTTGAAATTATGGTTGCAAAAGCATACTTCCTTGACTCTGCTGGCGACAGTTCTGCAATGGAAGAATGGAAAAGAGTTGTTGAACAGGCGATTGAAAGCAAAAGCGGGAAAATGGAAAGGATAGGGGACCATGATGTTTACAAATTTGATTTTGGTGTTCTTCTTGGGGAGGCTTTTGCTTTGAAAAAAGCTGAAAATGGACAGCTCCAAAGATTAAAAGCAGAAAAAGGTCTGACAGAAAGGCACAAAGAGCTTATTGCAACAGCTGAATTCCTCACTGCAGAAACAATTACAATTGTTGAACTTAATGGCAAATATTATTTGGCAAAAAAATATGCAAGAGGTTCTCTTCTTTCAAAGTCCGACTCAATTGAAGACTACATGAATGCTGCAAGATTCCTGGCAAGGGAGCATGCCCGCATGGAGCGCCGCCCGGGAGAATATAATGGAAGGACAAAACTTGCAGATAAGCTGGCAGAAGGAAATATTCCTAAATCTCTTGCAGGAGAAATAGTTGAAAACAGTGATGTTTTTTTCTTTTTCAGAAAATATTTTGATGACAGAATGGAGATGGACGCCCACAACGAGCAAAGAATTGTTATTTCTGAAGGCAGGCTTGTAATGTGCGATGTTGAGGACAAGGGAAACTGCCCTCCTTATGAGGATGTTGCAAAGCTCTGCAGTCATGGAACTAACTGGAGTTATGAGCAAAAAAGAGAAATTGCAGAAGCTTATGCTGAAAATTTCCAGACAACTGACATTGAAGGATTTAAACTTCCATTCCTCGTATTCCCTGCAGCAATGGCATCAAGCCTTAACTGTGCAATGAGATATTTAGGGTTTGTAATTGGGAAGAAAAAACCGGCTGCAAGAATTGATGTTGCAAGAAATTTTATGAGAAATGGAATTAGCGACGCAAGAAATGTTGTTGACAGACCATTGTACTGCCTTTCTCCAAAACACGTAAATCAGCTTGAATGGCTTGCTGATACTGCTGAAAGAGAACTTTTGCCAAGAATTGCCTAAAATTTTCTAAAAAGATTATAGAACCATAGCATAATACTGCCCTGCAATGTCATGTGTTGACTTTATTATGTTTGATATGTTATGAATCATTGCAGATTCTTTGCCTTTTCTTTTTTGAATCAGCAAATCAGCTGATTTTGCAAGCTGCTTGCTTTTTCTTGTAAAACTGTCTGCGCTTTGCTGGCTGAACTTGTAGAACAAATGGTAAAATTCCTCAAAAAAATCATTTGTAGCCTTCAACAAAGATACTGATTCATTTGAAACTGCCTGTTTTTCATTCTCAAGAATACCGCATATCTCTTTATACTCGTCTGCAATTCTTTCCAGCTCCCAAATTATAGTATGAACATGACTTGTATGCCTGTAGTTTTTGTAGCCTTTCTTGTTTAACAGCCTTTTGCAGAAATTAGTAAGCTTATTGTTAGTTGCTTCTGATGTTTTTATCTCTGCCAGCCTGCTGAATTCTTTTTTGGTTATTGCATCATAAGAATCCTTGCCCATTTCTGTCATTAAAAGAAAAATTCTCCTTAATATGTTGTCAAACTCCTGCTCAATTCCTGCTGAAACGCTCTTGACAAGGCAGAATTTCTCTCCCTGGCTGATTATTTCAAAGCCCATAAGCTGGTCTACCTCTTCTTTTATTGGCCTTATTGTCTTTGGATTGCTGAACTTTAGCATTAGCTCGTCAGCGCCGCTCCGGTATTCAACACCAATGGTCCTTTTTATGAACTCATCGCTTCCTTCAAGAGAAATCTCTTTTTTTTCAACAGCATTTGGGTTTTCAGTGGATATAAGAAGCGCTTTTTCCCTTTCATCAACATCAATCTCATCCCCCTTATGTACACCATACCTTTTTGCCCACTTAATTGGCAAAGAAACAAGCAAAGTTTTGCCTGCAAGCTGTATCACTTTTCTTTTCATACACTCCATTAAGAAGTTCAAATATATAAATTTTTCCTAAATATA
>CAZLVM010000136.1:0-2256 GCA_964562875.1 uncultured Methanosarcinales archaeon
TGCCACGCTACGTGTTGTTTGTTTTACTGATTATGAAAAGGAGTCACACGCAGAAATGAATGTTTTGTTGAGTACTTCGCTTGGTGGCAATGGCTTTTACGCAACTGATTTTTTTGCGTAATGAATTCCATAGGCTGCTGCGCCGCCAAGAATTGCTGTTGTTGCCTGCATGAGTCCCATTGCTGTAAGGAATACTGCAGGAACAATTGAAAGCTTGTACAAAACCAATGCTGAAAGGAACAAAAACCCTGATTTTAGGACAGTTCCTATTGCAAGAGTAAGCCAATAGTTCATTTTCTTTTTTAATTTGAAATGTTTGAACGAAAATACGAGTATTGCATTGCCTGCCCAGATAAAAGGTATAAAGTAAATCAGAAACTTGATTAGCGGACCAAACAAAATCCCCCTTGAAAGCACTCCCATGCTTGGAAGCAGAATAACCGGAAGCAGTTTATAGCTTTTTAGATTAAGCGCAGCGGTTACAAGCATAGCATTAACTGCTATCCCTACAACTATTTGGGGATGTCCCATAAGAAGCGGAAGGAAAAAACATACTGCTGAATAAGCAACCATTTCAATATTTTCATAGACATTGCTCATTGCATAATCCTGCAGTTCCGCAAGCTTGTACATGTATTCCATGCAATAAACTTAGTTTCTTTTATTTAAATACTTTTCCTAACCAGAGCTTTGTCCCAAATCTCGCCAAGCTCGGGTTAGCGCACTCAAAATTCAAGTTTCATGGATATAGTGCTGACATTCTCCGGATGAGACAACCCTCTTGTCAGCTTTAGAGAATAATGATAGGATTTTGCCTTAAGTGCGCTAACCTTTATTTGGGACAAAGCTATTAACCAAAAAGTATATAAGCTGTAATTCGAAAAAGAACTATATGGGCATTAACGAGGAGCCCTATCCAGTAAGCAGGGAATTGCTGCCAGAACTGGAGAAGGAGCAAAAAAAGAGGGGATATATTTCTGAATCTGCTTTAAAGAGGATTAGCGATAAGACTAAAATTCCTGTGTCAAGAGTTTACGCAGTAACAACTTTCTATGCTCATCTTCACACAGAAAAACAGGGAAAGAACATCATAGAAATATGCAATTCTCCATCATGCTATCTAAACGGCTCTTTGAACATAATAAAGTTCATTGAAAATAATCTGAACATTAAATCAGGCCAGACATCAAAAGACGGGAAATTCTCGCTGCATATCTGCTCATGCATTGGCTGCTGCGATAAAGCGCCAGCAATGATGATTAATAGGCAAGTTTACGGCAATCTTACAAAAGAAAAAATAAGAGCAATACTGAAAAAATGCAAATCCTAAAAAAAACAGAATTGAACGCCTACGAAAAAGCGAAAAAGATTGGGCCTGAAGAAGTTATTAGAATTATAGGTGAAAAAGGCCTTACAGGACGTGGAGGAGGAGGCTTTCCTGCAGCGGAAAAATGGAAAATGGTTAGGGCTGCTTCTGGGAAAGACAAGTATGTCATATGCAATGCAGATGAAGGAGAGCCTGGAACTTTTAAGGACCGCATGATTATTGAAAAAAACCCTGAAACACTTGTTGAAGGAATAATGATTGCAGCAGATGCTGTTGGGGCAAAAACAGCTTATGTTTATCTTAGGGGAGAATATGAATCATTAAGGAATAATCTTCAGAAAGCAATCACTAAAACTTTGAAAAAAGCAAAGTCAAGCCTTAAAATTGAAATTTTCCTTGGCGCAGGCGCATATGTCTGCGGAGATGAAACAGCGATAATATCATCAATAGAAGGGATGAGAGGCCAGCCAAGATCAAAGCCGCCATTCCCTACAACAAGCGGCTTGTTTGGCATGCCAACAGTAATCAATAATGTTGAAACACTCACAAATGTCCCTCTTGCAATGATGTTTGACGATTGGAGTAATGACTTAAGGCTTCACTGCATATCAGGCGATGTTGAAAACCCAGGAGTTTTTGAAAAGCCTCTTGGAATAAAACTTTCAGAGATTATAGCGCTTGCCAAGCCAAAAGAAAAACCAAAGGCAGTTTATTTTGGATGTTACGGCGGATGCATGCCTTATGCAAAAAATGAGAATATGGAAATGCTTCCAAAGAATGTGTGCGGCGAGGAATGCATGCTCGGAGCCTGTTCAATGATTGTTGCAAGCGAGAAAAGGTCAATGGTTGATACGGCAACTAACATTGCAAAGTTTTTTGAGTTTGAATCATGCGGAAAATGCACTCCTTGCAGGGAAGGCACAATGAGA
>CAZLVM010000137.1:0-2231 GCA_964562875.1 uncultured Methanosarcinales archaeon
GTTTTCCAACGGAAAAATCGTGTGCACAGGAACAAAATCAGAAGATGAAGTGCACAAGGCTGTTGATAAGCTTGTGGAAAACCTGAAAAAAATTAAGTAAGAAAGCGGTTTTTTACGTTTTATTTTAAGTTAGATTAAAGTATAGATGTATCTCTACCCCACAGGACATTTAGGTGTGAGATATAAAAACAAAAAAAGGATGATGGAATTATGCTTGATGCAAATGAACAAATAAAGCTTTTTGGGGAATTTATTGAGCAAAACTACTACCCCGAACTTCTTGAAAAAGCAAGAAAAGGAGAAAAGTTTATTCTAATTGATTTTATAGAACTATCAAAATTTAATCCAGAACTTGCAGAACTAATGCTTGACCATCCTGACGATGTTATCAAGGCAGGGGAAATTGCAATTGAACAGTTTGACCTTCCTAAAAAGACAAAATCATTTCTTATAAGAATAAAAAACCTGCCTGAATCACAAAAAGTGCTGATAAGAAACATACGAAGCAGCCACCTTGGAAAACTGCTCTGCATGGAAGGAATTGTAAGACAGAAATCCGATGTAAGGCCTCAGGTAACTGTCGCAAAATTTGAGTGTCCAAGCTGCGGAAATGTCATTTCAGTTCTTCAGCTTGACAAAAAATTCAAGGAGCCAACGAGATGCGGGTGCGGAAGAAAAGGAAAATTCAGGCTGTTGGAAAAAGAATTGGTGGACGCCCAAGGTATTGTACTGGAAGAAGCATCTGAAAGCCTTGACGGCGGAGAACAGCCAAAAAGAATGAATGTATTTCTTAAGGGAGACCTTGTCAGTCCAATGTCAGAAAAAAAGACAAACCCTGGACAGAAAATTATGGTCATAGGCCAGATAAAAGAAGTTCCAATAATACTAAGAACCGGCGGGCAAAGCACCAGGTTTGACTTATTGATAGAAGCAAACTATGTAGACGCTGTTATAGAAGAATATGCAGATATAGAAATTGACGAAGAAGCAATGAGAGAAATACGAGAGATTTCAAATGATTCAAAACTCATGGAAAAAATGGTAAACAGCATTGCGCCATCAATTTACGGCCATGAAATGATAAAACAGGCACTGCTGCTTCAGCTCATGGGCGGAGTAAAGAAAAAAAGAGGTGACGGCGTTGTCACAAGAGGGGACATGCACATACTTCTCATAGGAGACCCAGGAGCAGGAAAGAGCCAGCTGCTAAAAAGAATAAATGTTGTTGCGCCAAAATCAAGATTTGTATCAGGAAAAGGAGTTTCCGGAGCAGGACTTACCGCTTCAGTTGTAAAAGATGAGTTCCTAAACGGCTGGAGCCTTGAAGCAGGTGCGCTTGTCCTTGCAAACAGGGGAATTGTCTGTATAGACGAACTTGACAAGATGTCGCCAGACGACAGGGATGCGATGCACGAAGCGCTGGAAGGCCAAACAATCACTATATCCAAGGCAAACATCCAGGCAACACTAAGATGCGAAACAACCGTTCTTGCTGCTGCAAATCCAAAGTTTGGAAGGTTTGATCCCTATGACACAATTGCCAACCAGATTGAATTACCATCAACGCTGATAAATAGGTTTGACCTAATATTCCCAATAAAAGATTTGCCTGATGTAACAAAAGACGAAAGAATGGCAAAATTCATACTTAATCTTCATCAAAATCCTGACAGTGAAGAGCCAGATATATCAACAACACTCTTAAGAAAATACCTTGCATATGCAAAACGGAACATAAGACCTCAGCTGACTGACATTGCAATAGAAGAAATAAAGGCATACTACATGAAGATGAGAGCTTCAGGCTCAGGTGAAGGAGGCGTAAAGTCAATTCCAATTTCAGCAAGACAGCTGGAAGGTTTGGTAAGGCTTGCAGAAGCTCATGCAAAGCTAAGACTAAGCCTCAAAGTAACAAAAAAAGATGCCAGAAAGGCAATCGAACTTCTAAACTACTGCCTAAGGCAGGTTGCGTTTGATGAAGAAACAGGAACAATAGATATTGACAGAATAGCAACAGATGTTCCTGCAACCCAAAGAAACAAAATAGGCATTATAAAGGAAATAATCAACGAGCTTGAAAACCAAATTGGAAGAACCATTCCCCTTGACGACATAATCAAAGCGGCAGAAGGAAAAGGAATGGAAGAAAGCGATGTTGAGGAAATAATACACAAATTAAAGAGAGCCGGAGATTTATTTGAACCAAGAAGAGGCTTTGTCAGCAGAATTTA
>CAZLVM010000138.1:0-2216 GCA_964562875.1 uncultured Methanosarcinales archaeon
TAAAACACACCCTACAGCAGAGATGGTTTACGAGGAAGTAAAGAAAGACATGCCCTCAATAACCCTCGCAACAGTCTACAGAAACCTTAAACTGCTTTCAATGGAAGGAAAAATACTGAAACTGGAAATAAATGGGGAATTTCACTTTGATGCTGACATGTGCTATCACCAGCATGCTGTATGCAGGAAATGCGGAAAGATAAGAGACATGTTCCAGAAAGACATATCAAAATATGCAATGGAGCATGCAAAAATAAATGATTTCAAGCCAGAGTGCGTAAATGTAATATTCACAGGCTTTTGCAAAAAATGCACGGGGGGATAAAAATGGGAATAAAACAAATGAGAGAAAAGCTTTTGCAGGACATGGAATGCGATGACCTGTGCTTCATGGAATCAAACAAAGAGCTAAATGAAGAAGCAAAAGAGGAAGAGGCAATAAAACAATGCCCTCCCTGCAACGAACAATAATGAGGTGGATATAACATGACAAAGACAGATGAAAATCTAAAAGCAGCTTTCGCAGGAGAAAGCCAGGCAAGAAACAAGTATGATTATTTTGCAAAAGTGGCAAGAAAAGAAGGATATCATTACATTGCAAAGCTATTCGAAGAAACTGCACTGAATGAACATCAGCATGCAAAGGACGAGTTCAAGCTTCTTAATGGGATAGGGGATACAAAAACAAACCTGAAGGCTGCAATGGAAGGAGAACACTACGAAAATACGGAAATGTACCCTGAATTTGAAAAACAGGCAGAAGCAGAAGGCAATGAAGAGGCTGCAAAGCTCTTCAGGCAGGTTTCAAAGGTTGAAAAGGAGCACGAAAAAAGATACAAAAAGCTCCTTGCAATGGTTGACAAAGATGAAGTATATAAAAGAAAAAAGCCAATAAGATGGAAATGCTCAAAATGCGGCTATATTGTTGAAGGAACAGAGCCGCCTGAAAAATGTCCATCATGCAAGCACAAGAAAGAATACTACGAGCCGGAATGCATGTGCATGCAGGAAAGCTGTGATAAATGCAACTAAGGAGGTGAAAATAATGGGATGCGGAGAATGCGGCGGATGCGAGCCAAAGAAAAAGAAATAAGAGTGAGGTGTTAAAAATGGACTATAATCCAACCGAATATTATATAAAGAAGAACACAGACTATCTTGAAGAGCAGGGCGGATGCAGCGCAGGCTGCAGCCCCTGTTACAATTGTCGAAGGTGATACTATGTCAGAAGCAAAACTTTGGAGATGCAAAATATGCGGAGATCCATATATTGGAGTTGCTCCGCCAAACAGGTGCCCGTTCTGCGGCGCTTATGAAAAGTTCATGGTTGAAGCAAAGGACTGGAAAGAAACCTTTGATGTTGAGCTTAATGAAAAAGACAAGGCCAATGCTGAAAAAGCGCTGGAAGTTGAAATTTCAAATGCCCAGTTTTATTTATGCGCTACAGAGAAAACAGACGATGAAGAAGGCAAGCAGCTGTTCAAAGCCCTTGCAAAAGTAGAAACAGAGCATGCTGCCGTATGGAGAAAGATACTAAAGCTTGGCAAGGAATCAATAACAAAGTCTGATGAGTGCTCAAGCGCCAACATGAACAACCTAAAAGAGTCCCATGCAAGGGAAGAAAGGGCAATAGAGTTCTACAAGCAGGCAGCAAAGGATTCAGAAAATGAAAGAGTAAGACAGATATTTGCAGCTTTTGTCCAGGTAGAAACAGACCATCTGAACCTTTCAGGCGAGAGGATGAAATAAGAATGTACGGCGCAATAGTCATAGGAGCAGGACCTGCAGGCATAACAGCCGCAGTGTACACTGCAAGGAAAAAAATGAAGACGCTTGTCATATCAAAGAATATTGGCGGGCAGGCTGCGCTTTCAGGTGAAATCGAGAACTATACAGGATTCCAGTTTATCACAGGACCTGAACTCGCAAAGAAGTTTGAAGAGCACATAAAAAAGTTTGATGTTGAACTCAAGGAAAATGAGGAAGTTATTTCTGTTGAAAAGAAAAACAAATCAATAAAGGTAAAGACAAACAAAGGAGAGTATGAAACCTTGACCCTGATAATTGCTGCAGGAAGCAAGCCAAGAATGCTTGGAATTCCAGGAGAAAAAGAATTCAAGAACAAAGGCGTTACTTACTGCGCAACATGCGACGCCCCACTGTTCTCAGGAAAGAATGTTGCAGTAAATGGCGGGGGAAACTCAGGACTTGAATCT
>CAZLVM010000139.1:0-2168 GCA_964562875.1 uncultured Methanosarcinales archaeon
TGTTTTTGCTGTTACTTTCTTCAGTTCCGACATAAAGTATTCAAGACAGTCCATTGCGCAGAATGTTGCCTTTTTCTTACTGCTTTCAGGCCCGAACATTATAGTGAATGTTGTATTGCTTTCAGGTTCGACCCTATTTGAACAGGTTGTGCAGAAGGTGTCATGTTTTTTATACTCCTCTTTTATCCTGTTGTCCACAAGTATTCTTATGGCATCGCCTCCTTTGCTGAGGTCATTCTTCATCCTAACAAGCTCATTGTATTCAAGGGTATTGATTAGCTCCCTAAGCCTTGTCTTCATTGGTATCACCTTTTCCATTTTCAAGATCAAGCAAAACTTTCCTGTTCATTTTAGGTATTGAATCCTTTTGGAAAGCGCCTTTTATTCTCTGCAGCAGTCTTTTGTCATAGTAGCTTTCACCTATGATTGATGCTGCAAGATGCCTGTACTCATGCGCAAAGCCCCGTTTTGGAGAATGGGACGATGCAGGCATTGAATATGCCAATGCCTCGAGGATTTTTATGTCATCATTCAGCACGGCAAGCACCGGAACTCCAGCGGTTTCCTGCACATCACTAACGCTTAATTCAAATTTTTTGTTTCTCACCTTGTTGAGGATAAGTCCCATGATAGGGGTTTTCTTTTTCATTGCGACTTTTATTGCATGCATTGTGCAGCTCATTGTCGGATAGTCCGGAGAACTAACAACGAGAAGCTTGTCTGATGCAATCATTGTTGAGAGTATTTCTTCGTTTAGCGTAGGGGAAGAATCAATCAGTATTACATCGTAAAAGTTTTTCAGCTTGTTTATCTTGCTTCTAAGCTTAAACGGCTTGACTTTTCCACCCATTAGCGCAGTTGGAAGTATATCAAACCCAAGCTCGTGCGAGTAAATTGCCTCTGTCACGTCTGCCTGGTCTTTCATTACCTCGCTTAAAGAAGGCATTGGATTAACCAACCCTAAATGCAATCCTAGATTTGGAGCAGAAAAATTTGCGTCCACAAGAAGGACTCTCTTGCCGAAATTTTTCGCAAGCACAGCTCCGAGGTTTGAGACAGTTGTTGTTTTTCCTACACCTCCTTTTATGGAAATAATTCCAATGGTTTTTCCTTTCATTTTTCCCTCCGCACTATTACATTTTCAACAAGCATTTCAGACCTTTTGCTTTTTTTCCTGTACTTTTTTCTTTTGACAGGCTTTTTTGCTGTTTCATCTATCACTCTTACTGTCTTAACAATCCTTTTCGGCTGTTCTTTGTATTTTGTGATATAAGACACATCATACATTGGAGGAAGTCTTGTCCTTACTTCTATTCTCTTTTTTCTTTTCTTTTTTTCTTTTATTTTTCTCTTCACTTTTCTATGAATTTTCTTCAAGCCTTTTTTCTCTATTATAACGCCTCTCCAGCTGTTTTTTAAGACCTTATCCAGTTCATCCTTTATGTTTGAAAGAAGGCATATATCCTGTTCAGTTTCATCCTTTATTCCTTCCATGTCGTTCTTGAGCTCTAATATGCCCCTCATTCCAAGTCTTTCACTTGCTCCCAGCTTCTGTATTTTGGCGTTAATCTGCCGCACCCTTGTTATAAGGTATACAAGCATGATTATCATGGCAACAACAAATACCGCCATAACAAAAAATATTTCTACCAGTGGTATATCAATTCCGAACACGTACATTTTTTCTTACCTCCTCTTTTTCATTTTTGCATTGTAAACATTTTTTCAGCTTCATATTTTTGCAGGGATTTCTTCTTCCGCAAACTTTTTTCCTGCAGAGCTTTCCTATTGTAATAGGAACAGCTGGTTTTTGCGCTATCACCGCAGTTCTTCCTGCAGCAGCTCCTAAGCCTGCAGCATCATGCCTTATGTTTATGTATACTACAAGCAGGAACAGCAATGCAAGCCTTGCCACCCAGCTCTGTATCCATAATGGAATTGGAAGCGGAAACTCAATATCAGGACCCTCATAGAGCTTTACTTTTGTTGCAGCTTTTCCAGTAGTGTATATATCTGTGAAGAGCGCTCCGTCCTCATACATTGATGCATTAAGCGGGTAAACTTTAGTGACAGGGATATAGTTTAGCAGGTATGATTTTTTCAGCAGGAATATGCTGTCACCTTTCACCGTGTATGCTGATAAATAGTCTGCGAGATATGTTTTTGTC
>CAZLVM010000140.1:0-2141 GCA_964562875.1 uncultured Methanosarcinales archaeon
ATGATAAAACAGAAGCCAATGTTTTGCAAGCCAAATTTTGAAAAAAGTTTTGCAATTTCAGGAAGATCTTTGAAGTTGAACTTATTGATTACAGTATTTGAGACAACAGTTTTTCCTATTTTTCTTATGTTTGCCAGCCCTTTCATTGCCTGGGCAAAGCTTCCAGGAGATTGAGTAAGATAGTCATGGGTTTTTGCGCAGCTTCCATGAATTGAAAATATGAATTTTGTTGCTCCGGCATCGCATATTTTTTTTGCAAAGCTTTCATTACTAAGCATTCTGCCATTTGTCGTAATCAATATCTCTTTAAAACCCAGCTTTGATGCAGATTTCAGTATTTCAATTATTTTTGGGTGTATTGTTGGCTCTCCTCCAACAAGAATAAGGGTGTCAGTGTTTTGTTCTGCATATTCCTGCAGGGTTTTGGTTATTAGCTTAAGAGGCTTGAACCTAAACCATTCATTATCTTCTCCTCTTTTTCTGTGCTGGTTTTCAATGCAGAATCTGCAGTTGTTGTTGCAAGTCCATCCAATATTAACTTCTACTTTTTTTGAAATTTTCATTGCCTCTTTATAGGGCAGAACTCATCATTGCCCATTTTTTCAGGGTATTCTCTCCAAGGACCTTCACAGACAGAATCAAAGGAACATTCTTTGCACTGTGGAAATTTTGCCTTGCCATCATTCTTCCTCTGCTCTGTGAAATTGTCAGTGTTTTGGTGTTTTGCACCCCTGATTTCTGTTTCAGGAATAACCTTTTCAGCAATATAATCTTCATATACCTGCATAAGGCAGTATGGCATTGCTTCAGCCATTACCTTTTTTCCAGCATCAATTCCTATTTGAAGACCTTTTTTTATGAAAGGCGCTGCAAGCGAGATTGAAGGAACAATACTGTTAAAGTTTTTCCAGGCATTGCCCATTGGATGAACAAATGCAAACTGAAACTGGTCAACATCAAGATTTACAAGAAGCCTTGCGATTTCAGGAAGATTCCTGAAATTTGGTTTTACAACAACAGTATTTGTGAGAACATAAGCGCCCAATGATTTTAGGTTTTTTATGCCTTTAACTGTTTGATTGAAGCTTCCAGTTGCTTTTGTCAGAAAATCATGCTGTTCACTGCAATACCCATGAAGAGCAGGAGAAAATTCTGTTGCTCCTGCATCAATAGTTTTTTTGCAAAAATCCAAAGATGAAAACATTCTCCCATTAGTTTGAATTTGAATATCCTTATAGCCTAAATCTTTTGCAAGCTTTACAATATCAAAAAAATCATCTCTTATAGTAACTTCTCCTCCGGTTAAGACAACCCCAGAACATCTCTCTTTTGTATCTTCAAGGTCTTTTTTAATTTCTTCAAAGCTCCTATTGCCCTTTAGTTTATTGTCTGCCTGAACACAGAATAAACAGTTATTGTTGCAGACAAAACCTGTCTTAATATCCACCCTCTTTTCCATGTATTTTTGGAGGGCTCAAATGTTAATAAACTTATCGCTATATAGATAGTATACGAAAAATCACAACCTTTATATATCAAAAATATGGTATTTTACTAAAAAGAGGCTTAAATGATGGAAAGGAAAAAATTAGGGATAGCAGTTATTGTTTTGTCCATGATTTTTCTCGCTGTTTCTGTCCATGGAGTATTGCCAAGCACTCCTCAAAGCACTGTTTGTGAAGTCACTAAAGAAGGAGCAGGCACTGCAGCTGATGAAATTACGACTGAAATGTATGTAGTTGCACTGGATCATAATAGTGTGGCTAGTAATAGAATGCTTTCAGGCACATTTACACATGCTTATGGGGATCCAACTGAAGGGAGTGAGGTTGCAAAGCTTATAAAGCTGAATGTACAGGATTCATGTTTGGAGGGGGTCGAAGGTCAGTATTATGTAAAATCACTTTCATATATAACACAATCATATAGTGATCCTTCAGAAGGAGTATGCGTTACTCCAACACATTATGTTGACTGGGACGACCTAAACGGGACATATTGCAATGCAGGATGCGTAGGTCATGAAGTAGAATTTGACATAACAGCAGGATGCTGCGGGGATGACCTTTCAGACTGCTTAAATGCAGAAGCAGGAAGAACCTGCATGGACCTTGACACAGGAAGCGGAGATGTTTGGATGT
>CAZLVM010000141.1:0-2108 GCA_964562875.1 uncultured Methanosarcinales archaeon
TATTGCAGAGCCTATAACTATCTGCATTATATCCCTAAGCTTGAATTCCACAGGGTGCCTCAAGAGGCTAAAAACTTTTTTTATTTCAGAAACTCTTGTTTCGGAAATTTTAGAAACCTCTTTTTTATTTAGCATAGTACATAACCAGTACGCTTATTTTTTAAGCTTTTCCTTTTTTCCTTGAAATTATTATTTTGCTTATTGAGTTCTTGTCCATTTTTTTAATTTTTATTTCACAGCCATTAAATTTTATCAGTTCATCTTTTTTAGGGAATCTTCCTATTTTTTTAAGTATAAAACTGGATATTGTATATGGTTTTTCTGACTTGATTTTAAGGCGGCATTTTTCATTTATTTCATCTATGTCAGTTCTTCCTTCAACAAGATATGAATTTTTTGAAATTTTTCTGATTAAAGGCTCAATTTTTTCTGTTTCATCTATTATTTCCCCGACAATTTCTTCAACAACATCCTCGATTGTGACAATTCCCATGTTTATGCCGAATTCATTTACAACAACAGCCATGTGCTGTTTTTTTCTTTGGAAAAATTTAAGCAAAGAATCAAGCTTTGTTGAAGACGGCACAAAAAGGATAGGCCTTTCGATATTTTTTACCTGAAGATTGTTTTTTGCCTTTTGAGCGTCCATTACATGGATGAATCCGGTTATGTTGTCAAGGTGTCCATCATAAACAGGAAGTCTTGAATGGCCTTTTTTTGGGAATATTTTTATTGCTTCACCCACTTTTAATTTTGACTGGACGCCAACAACCCTGTTTCTTGGAGTCATGATATCATTTGCTTCAAGATCATTGAAATTGAAAATTTTGTGAATCATTTCTTTTTCGCTTTTCCTTATCTGGCCTGTTTCTTCTCCAATGCATACAAATGCCTTAATCTCTTCTTCTGTAACCAATGGGCTTATTGAACTCTTTCCTGCAACAGCGTTTGACAAAGCCTCAAAAATAATAACTATCGGGAATATGGCTGTTTGAATCATAAGCAAAGGCATTGATATAAGATTAGAAATTTTTTCGTTATGTCTTATTGCATAAGATTTTGGGAGTATCTCCCCAAAAACAAGAAGTATTAATGTCATAATTCCTGTGGTCAGGCTTATAGCATGGCTTAGTGAAAAATCAAATGCAATTGAAACTGCAAGCGCTGAAGCCCCAACATTGACAATATTATTGCCTATAAGAATTGTTGTTAACAGCCTTTGGGGGTTTTTCTTCAGCTTTTCAACTGTCTTTGCCCCTGGAATCTTCTGCCTTACAAGATATCTTAGTCTGAGCTTGCTCAAAGAGAACAGAGCTATTTCAGCTCCTGAGAAAAATCCGGAAAGCACAATAAGCAGAATCACTACAATAATCTTTGTCTGCAGTATCATGATGTCTAATACCAATTAAAGGATATAAATAGTTTTCTGATTATTATCTTCAGAAAGAATGATTTCTGCTGCGAAATTCAGAATTTTAACCCTATTTCAGCTGTTCTAGAACGTCGCCAAGGTCGTCAAAGCTTGTCCCGAATGCAGCCCAGTTATTGCCTGCCATTGCTTCAAGAATGTCTTCATAGTGCTGCTGAGCTTCTTTAATCAGCTCTTTGTTTTCCTTTGCCTCGCCTGTTTCAAGGCTTATCTGCGCTTTCTTGCCAAACAAAACTTCAAGCGCTGAAGACAGGTCTTTTTCCATTACAACCCTTTCTCCGTCAGAAACTAAAACTCGTTTCAGCTCAGGAAGCTGCCCCTGCTCTGCCTGTATGTAGAGCGGTTCAACATAAAGAATACTGTCATCAATAGGTATGATAAGGAGGTTTCCCCTTGTTACCCTTGAGCCCTGCTGAGACCATAAAGTCAGCTGCTGTGAAATTTCAGAATCCTGGTCAAACTTTGCTTCTATCTGCAGAGGACCAAAAACAAGCTTGTCTTTAGGGAACTTGTAAAGCAGCAGCTTGCCGTAGTTTCCATTGTCAGACCTTGCTGCAAGCCATGATATCATGTTGTCCTTTTTTATTGGAGTAAAAGATGTCATCAGCACATACTCTTCTTTTTGCTCGCCAGGAAGCTTTATTATGATGTAATAAGGCTCTACCATTATCTGCTCTCC
>CAZLVM010000142.1:0-2088 GCA_964562875.1 uncultured Methanosarcinales archaeon
AGTCAAAAAAAACGTAAGCCTTTAGCCATTCTCACCAAAAAATAGTCAAAAAAAGAATAAACGCTCGCGCAAGCGTCGTTAAATTCTAAACCCTCGCAAACGCCCCGAAGGGCGTCTGCGCGGGAAAAAGAGGTGATAGATTGTGATGTTTTGTTACTACTCTTATATAGTATAGGTTATATATAAAGCTTTCGGTTTTTTTAGCATTTCGGAGTAGTAACTGATAAGAAAGCTTATAAATGATGTATGTATAAGTGGTAAATAGGGAGACAAAAAAATGCATGTTGCCGTCAAGAAACCTAAAAATATAGCAGATGAATATGTTATTGGCGCTGCAAGGGGAAAGTTTGAAAGCCCTGAATTGGTACTCTGTGATTCAATAGATGGTGTCTGCAATGCAATCTATGAAGGACAGGCTCAAATAGGCGTAGCAAGAGCATATGACCACCAGGATGCTCCTGTAAGAGAAACATTCCTTGCTCTGCTTCATTTTGGCGTAGAATATGGCATTCTCGACAATATTGTTTCAGAAGTACCTGGAAAAGACAAAAGGCTTGCAGTTCTTGGCAGAGGATTTGCCGAAAAAACAGGTTATGACAGTACATACCTAGCTCTGGAAAATTTAAGGGACAAGCCAGGCCTTCTTCACTGCATAACTGGAGCGCTGTTAAATCCAAGAATAAACATGTCTGATATTCATAAAATCACAGACGATAGAGGCGCGCTTCACTTTTACATTGAGCTTGAAGGACATATTCAGGATGAAGAAGTGCAGGCAGCACTTCAATCAATAGCCAGCAGAACCATGATTGATTCTAATCAGATAAAAGTCCTTGGAAGCTACCCAAGAATTGACACTTCAAAAAAACTTATCAGCACTGTTGGATTCATAGGAAGAGGGGAAATGGCGAAATGGTACAAAGCATGGCTTGAGCAGGAAGGGATTAAAGTTGAGCTTACCGGAACAACATCTGATGTCAGCGCAATGATTGAAAGAAATCAGGTTATAGGTGTTTGCGTCCCAATAACCAAAACACCTGGAGTAATACAGGAATATGTCCCTCAGCTTGAAGCAGGCCAAACACTTATAGAATTTTCAGGAGAAAAAGTACAGAACCTTTTGTCAGCCCAGCAGCTCGCAAGGCCGGGTGTTTATGTTGGAGGCATCCATACACTTTGGGGACCTGCGCTGGACATTTCATCATTAAACCAAAAAAAGGTTGAGATAGTCAGGACTGAAGACTCTGGGCCTTTCTTTGACGAGATTGTTAATCTTTTCTACAAATACGGGGCAATGACGCTTGAGGTCAATGCAACAGAGCACGACCGCATGATGGGCTTCACCCAAAAACTTCCACATGCTGCAGTTGTTGCATTGGTATGGGCATTGAGGGAATCAGGAACAATGTTTAGTGCAATAAAAGAGCACACAACACCTACTTCTGACATGCTTTTTGACCTCGCAGGAAGAATTCATGACCAAAGCCTTGCAGTTTACCCTGACATACTTGCATCAAACCAGGAGGGAGACCTTCTTCTGAAATCCTTTTGCAGCCGTCTTGAAGAAGTTAGGAATGCCTGCGCAAGAAGGGATGTTGAAACGCTCAAAGAAATAATGGCAGGAAATCAGCAGTTCCTTGGGAAAAAGTTCACATCAGGCGCAAAAACAAGAACAAAAAAATATGATGCAATAACAGCAGAAGACGACTATGATGGACAATAGTATTAGCCTGCTTAATTAACCAATAACCTTAAAAAACCTGCTTCAATCTCTTTTTCTCATGAAAACACAATATGAACTGATAATGAAAAGGGCGAGGAAAGAGCTCAGGCAGAACCCTCTAAAAAAAGGGGACAGTGTGTTAATTCTTGATGACAGCACAGGAAAAGCAGAAGTATGCCAGGCAATCCTTAAGGATATAATCAAAAATCTCCCCATAACCATCAAGCTTTCAAAAAGCATGCCAAATCAAAAAAACACCAGAATAATTCTTCCAAATTCATTGGAAGACGAATGCGAAGAATTTCTGGAATTCTTATTTGAAAAAAAGAAGATAAAGAAAAATAAGAAAAACGTGATAAAGCTAA
>CAZLVM010000143.1:0-2057 GCA_964562875.1 uncultured Methanosarcinales archaeon
ATGGGGGCTAGAGATGACCGAAAAGTTACTCCGGGGATAACAGAGTTGTCGCGCCTAAGAGTTCATATCGACGGCGCGGCTTGCTTCATCGATGTCGGCTCTTCCTATCCTGGTCGTGCAGAAGCGACCAAGGGTGGGGGTGTTCACCCATTAAAAGGGATCGTGAGCTGGGTTCAGAACGTTGTGAGACAGTTTGTTTATTATCTACTGGGAATGTTTGGTGTCTGAGAGGAAGGGTCTTCTAGTACGAGAGGAACGAAGGCTCGAGGCCACTGGTCTAACGGTTGTCTGACAAGGCATGCCGTGCAGCTACGCCTCAAGGGATAAGAGCTGAAAGCATCTAAGCTCGAAACCCGCCTCGAAAAGAGATACCTTAGAACTCCTGAAGAAGACAGGGTTGATAGAGTCGGTGTGTAAGTACGAAGCTTCGGCGACGTATTCAGCATGCGACTACTAATAGTTCGTTTTCAGATATGTCTTGCTTATGCGCGGTTTTATCTTTTTAATTCTTTAATTGATTAAAAGATAAATAGCGTAAGCGCTAATCTTTTTAATTTGAATTAAAAGGAATATAGCGTGAGCTGTATTCGGGCATCATATTGAATTAGTTGAAACATTAGAAAAAGATTTCCGGTCCAAGACGCCTTCCGGATGGAATTATTTTTTCAAGAAAAAGCATGATTTCATTTTATGCCATTATCATTTAGAGTTTATTGGATGGATTATCCCCCGTTTATATCTTAATCCCCTCTATCTTGCCTGCCCTGTACGCGTTTATCATTAGGTAAACGAATAATATTGCAAATATAATCGCAGGAAAAAAGAATATGTTCATTATAGAGCCTGAAATCGCAAGAATCGCCCCGGATGAAAACATCATAATTACCTTTCCAGCCTGCGCAGAAAAGTGAAGCAGGCCGCTTTCCTCCTCAATCTCGCCCTTGTAGTACTTGACAATAATAAGGTCAAGAATCGGCGTGCTTAATGAGAACCCTATTGAAGCAAGAATAATCAGCATGCTGAAAACAATCATGTTTTTTGAGAATGGTATCAAGAAGCAGGACAATGCCATTATGAAAAGCCCGAAGTCAAGAGCCTTTCTCTTGTGGCCTCCGACAAAGAAAAATGAAGGAAGCTTCAACAGGATTTTATCAAGGTATTTAGGGATTAATATTGAAGGGATAAATGAGACTGCAAGCAGAAGTGAAACATCCTGCTTTGTCTTCATGAAAAAATTGACAACAATCAATGGAAGATATACATTTCTCAATGACGCAAACCCCACAAGAATAAATTTTGTAAGGAAAACAAAAAATGTCTTGCTGTAAAAATGCTCGAAAGTCTTCTTCTGCTCCTTAATGAAATCCTCCCTTATCAAAAGAGAGCTTAAGCTTTTTGATGAGTGCTTTTTCTTGAACTTGCCTGAAAAGGACATTATAATCAAAGGGAATGCAAAGCAAACCAGGGAGATTCCAACAAGAGTTTCAAGCGAAGTGTACTGGAGTATGAATCCGCTCATAAGGAATGCAACAAGAATTCCCGCAAACATGGAAGAGTAATAAATGCTGACTCCTTTTTTTCCGTCCCTCTGCGCTTTTGACATTGTTTTCAGCTCAACTAATGAGCCTAAAATTCCCAGCAGGATGAACAAAGCAATGTAAGGGATGAATGACCTCCAGAAATAAAACCCGAAGAATACAACTCCCAAGCCGATTATGCCAAGGAATAATGCTGTCTTTATCGTAATCTGCTTAATCATGCTTGAAAGAAACCCGTCATAAATTAAAGCGGATATGTATCTTAGAGAGAAAAGAAAAGTTATTATGAATGTAGTTAAGTTAAGCTCCTCCCTTACTATTATAGGAAGCATGGAAACAATAAGGTAAAATCCCAGATTATAGAAGAATACAACCAATCCTGCGCTAAGGAAATAATTCTTTGAATGCTTATCATCACTGCCTTTTTTTACCATTGATGATTTATCTTGCATTTATGTTTAAAAATGTTTCTAGAAAATCAAAACGCTTGCGAGAGTTTATTCGCATGATTCTATCTAT
>CAZLVM010000144.1:0-2019 GCA_964562875.1 uncultured Methanosarcinales archaeon
TGCTTGGCAGTATCGTCTCTATTTTGCTTGGCAGCATTGGCTTTGACTGGGTGGGCAAAGGTAATTATTTAAACATCAAAAAATTCTGGTTTTTCATGAAGCTGGATGACATTAAGAAAGATATTCCTGCAGAGGTTTACAATGTGCTTATTGGGGAAGGGATTGATGAGCTTAGGCCTTCTCAAAAGAAGTCAATTGAAGCAGGGCTTTTCAAGCGGAAGAATTTACTGGTTTGCACTCCAACTGCTTCAGGGAAAACACTTATTGCTGAACTGGCATGCACAAAGTCAATTGTTGAAGGGATTGGGAAGGCAGTATATATCGTGCCGCTGAAAGCGCTGGCTAATGAGAAATACAAGGAGTTCAAAAGAAAGTATGGAAATTTTCTTAGAATTGCATTGTCAATCGGAAACCTTGACTCTGCAGACCACCACCTTGCAAATTATGATTTGATTGTGTGCACCGCTGAAAAGCTTGATTCATTGATAAGGCACCATACTCCATGGCTAAAGCTTGTCTCAACAGTAATTGTTGACGAAGTTCATCTGCTGAACGATTCAGGAAGAGGTCCTACACTTGAGATTCTGCTTACAATAATGAGGATTCTGCTCAAGGATTTGCAGATAATCGCGCTGTCTGCAACAATAGGCAATCCTGAAGAACTGGCAGGCTGGCTCCATGCAAAATTAATAGAAGACAACTGGAGGCCTGTAGAGCTGAAGAAAGGAGTTTATTTTTCTGGGAAAATTGAGTTTGAAGAAAAATAAAAAAAAAATAAAAAAATTTCTTAATAAAACATGCCCATTGGAAGCATTAAGCCCATCATACCCATACTAAGAGATACGGCAAGCATTCCAAGGCCCATTACTACCCAAGTGCAAACAAGTGCAAGCAAAAGGTCTGCATGTCCAAGCTCCATAACACCTCTAATCAAAGTTGCGCCCATTGCCACAGAAGCTACCATTATAAGCAGCGCAGCAAGTATCATTCCAATAACTGGAATGAGTATAAGCACAGCAGAGATTAACAGAGCAGCTGTTAGCGGCGCAATTGAATATGTTATTGCGGTTAGCGCTGCAAAATATGTTGCTTCTTTTGCCCCAAGAATAGCCATAGCTATCTTAAGAAGAAGAGCTCCAACCAATGCCGAAACAACAACTGTCACGATTATTCCAAGTACAGCATAAATGCTGAAAACTCCGGTTGCAATAATCTGTGCTAAAATTAGTGCGACAGCTGCAATCAAAAGCACTATAAAAGTTGTGCCTATTGATTCATCTGCTTTTGCGTCGTGCAAAGCTTCTACTGGATTATAAAATGCGTTTATCATTTTTTCACCCCCATATAGTTTATAGAAAGAAACCGGACTTCTTGATATATAAATCTTTCCCTATATTCGGCTTTGCACAAAAATTCGCTTTGCTCAGCCAGTGCACTCAAAATTCTAGCTTCTTTTTAAACAGCAAACATGCTCAGCAAATGTTTCACATTTTCTGGCACCAATTAAAATTGGTTTCCCTGGTGGAGCACTAAGAAAAACTTCATTTTTCTTGTGTCTCGCTCACTTTGTTCGGAGACAACCCCTTTGTTTGCTTTCAGTATTTTGATAAAATTTTGCCTTAAGTGCACTGGCATTATTTGTGCAAAGCCCCTATATTCCCATGCCATCAATTACAACAGAAGAATCAAACGGCTTAAGGTCCTTGTATTCCTGGCCAACTCCTAGGTAAAGAATTGGCTTTCCAGTTACATAGCTTACTGAAATTGCAGCACCGCCTTTTTCATCAATGTCTGCCTTTGAAAGAATTATACCGTCTATGTCAACCGCTTCGCCAAAGCTCTTTGCCTGCTCAACACAGTCATTTCCTGTTATGCTTTCGCCAATGAAAATTATCAAATCAGGCTTTGCAACCCTTACAATCTTCTTCATTTCATCCATTAGGTTTGTGTTGCTGTGCATCCTTCCTGCAGTGTCTATCAGAACAGCATCTTTTCCTTTTGACTTTGCATGCGCAACAG
>CAZLVM010000145.1:0-2008 GCA_964562875.1 uncultured Methanosarcinales archaeon
ATCAATTCTCGCGCTGATTGAGCCTGATTCTTCAGCTGGCGGTGCAATGATTACCCCTGCTATATTGGCGCGGGATATTTTTTTTCCGCTGCTTGTAAGAACATAATTTGGCTGCCAGCCTTCTTCTTTTACATAATTTCCAGTGGATATCTCAGAAATTATTGTGTTGAAAGCAGTCTGTCTTTTTTGATTTTCAGGCATTATTTCCCCCATAATTAAGAATGTTATTTGTCTTATATATTTTTGTGTTATATAGAACATAATCTTTATAAAGCTAAAGATTAAAATTAAACCAAAAGAGGTGAATAGATGGCAGACCAGAATCTGGTTAATTATATTAACCAGTTGCTTCAGAGCGGCTATGATATTAACACGATAAGGAATCAGCTTCTCTCAGCAGGGTACAATCCTTCAGTTGTGGAGGAAGCGATTAATTCTGTCTACAGGCCATCACAGCCATTGCCTACCTCAGGCGGGTTGCAGGGGCTTTTTCACAATAAAAAGATTTATTTTTTGGCGGGGGGTATTATTGCTATCATCATATTTTCATTAATTGTGATAACTCTTCTTTCAGGATCTTCAGACCTTCCACTTGAGCTAAGCATAAGCACTGTCCGTCCTAATATTGAGGCTGGTCAAAGCCTTGAGTTTGTGCAGTATATTGATAATCTTGGGGATACAGGGATGGTTTCAATGTCATACAGGGTTTTGAGTGGCAGTGGCAGCTCGGTTGCATCCGATACAAAACGAATTAATGTTGCTGTGTTTTCCCCTTCTGCGGGAATATTTATCCCTGCAGGAACGCCTGCTGGCAGTTATACTCTTATTGCAGAAGCAACATATCTTGGTCAGGTAAAAGAGGCATCGCTTTCATTTACAATAGTTGCTCCTCAATCAGAAGAACCTGGAGCTGGATTAGAACAGGAGTTTGGGGAAGAAAATGAGTTTGGAGGGGAAGGTGAAGAAACAGGTGAAGTAACCCAACCAACAATCCCATCTCAGCCGTCTCAGCCATCATCTGGAACAGGGGGGGTTGATCCTGCAGGTGATGAGGATTATGATGGTGTGCTTAACCTTTACGACCTTTATCTTTCTGACAGGGATAATGATGGAATTCTCGATTCAATAGACATAGACAATGATAATGATGGTATTCCTGATGATGAGGATGAGTATGTTTATGATTATGATAATGATGGCATTATTGACAGCGAAGATAATAATGCAGGAAGATCTTATTCATTTCCCCAGCAGCAGGGCGCTGAAAAGATTTGCAATGACATTTATGACTGCAATGATTATGATATCTGTACGACAGACTCGTGCAATGGCGGCGTATGCGGCCATGCTTCAACCCCCACATGTTGCGGCAATAATGAGTGTGAAAGCGGAGAAAGCCCTTTCAGCTGTCCATCTGATTGCGCTCCTGAAACAACGCTTGAAGAAGAATCTCCTGTTCAAAAGGAAATAAACAAGGCAAAAGACATCGCAAAATCAAACCGGGACAAGGCGTTGAAGATTTGCAGTGAAATGCCTGGTCCTGATGATGCTGACGATTGCTTTTCAGAGGTTGCGCAAGCATCAGGAAACCCTGCGTCATGCGCTGACATTCAGGATAGCAGAAAAAGGGATGTTTGTTACATGTTTTTTGCAATGAATGAGAATGATTTTACTGTGTGTAATTCGATTTCAGATAGATATTTGCAGAACAGTTGTTTTGCATTAAAAAATATGAGATCTCTTGAGCCGTCATGCACTTCTGTGGCAAACTGCGAGGATTACAACGAGTGCACTTCAGATGCTTGCTATAATGGAAAGTGCAAGTTTACAATAATTCCTAACTGCCCTTAAGAAAAGATCCAATTCTGCCAAAAAATGATAGCCATTGCCACAAAACTAATAAGAGCCAATGCTGCCAAGCGAAGTACTTATTCTAAACATTGTTTATCTGCGTGTGACTCCTTTTTAAGAGGAAATAACAGAAGCAGCACGTAGCGCAGCATTGGCT
>CAZLVM010000146.1:0-2005 GCA_964562875.1 uncultured Methanosarcinales archaeon
TTTCATCAACAAGAACTGAGCCTACAACATCCGCCTTCCTGTTTGTGCCTATGCCCAGCTCGGCCACAGCAAATGCGTTTTTGTCTTTAACATCATTCAGAAGTTTTTTGAATCTTTCAGATTCTTCTCCGCCAGTTATTTCAACAGCATATCCATTCTCTATTTTTATTTTGATTGAATCTTCCAGCTTTCCAACACCTGCCATTGATGCGTCAACAACCAATGTGCCGTTTACTGTTTCCAGTACAGGCGCAGTGTAAATCTCCCCGCTTGGAAGGTTTCCCCATGCTCCTGGCTGGTCATAAACTCCTGCATCATCACCATGCCATTCTCTTCCTTTTACAGAAAGGGTTATACTTGTGCCTTTTTCTGTTGCGATAGTGATTTTGCCTTTTCCTTTTAACTTTTTGTAAAGGCTTGTTGTTGATTTTTTCAAATCCTCATAATCAACATCAATGTTTTCAGCCATTATCTCCTTTGTGATTCCAGGCATTGAAGCAATTCTCGCCCCTTTTTTTGTTGCATTTGCCCTTGCATGGGTCCATGACAATGACTTTGTTGTAGGCATTATGATTACATCAGACATCTTCATCTTTTCCGCAGTTTCTGCTGGAGGCTCTTCCCCATTTACCCTGCCTACAGGAATAATCTCAATCTCAGAATTATCTGTTATTTTAAGTGCTTCGTCAAGGAAGGCTTTGCCTATATCTTCCCGTTTGCTGTCTGTTATTATGAGGCATTTCTCGCCTTTTTGCAGTTTCATGCAATTTTTTAATACTACTCCTGCTGCTTTTTTAAGAGAATCCATTTTAATCATTATCTTTCTATTTTCTTAAGGCCTTTCCACCATGAGTTTGGGTCTGAACCTTCTATTTCATCAAGCATCTTCTTTGAGGTCTCTGTCTTTAGAACTTTTCTTATGTTGTTGAGCCAGTCCTGCGCATCCTTATGCCCTTTTTCAAGATATCCCTTGTACTGCAATGCGCACTCAATCAAGTCAGCATCCCTTGCGACAATGCCTTCAGGAGAAGAGTCTCCATTGCTGTAATCAAAATTTTTAATTTCTTTTTTGATTTCTTCAGGAAGCGGTTCAATTTGCTCTTCGAACGCTTTTTTTTCAGCGGCCTTTGAATCAATATACCTCTGGCCAACCTTATGAATGTCGCTAATCCTTGATTCAGGCAGGTCATGAAACAAAATAGTCAAAGCAGCTTTTTCTGCATTGACATTTTCAAGCTTCCCAAGAATAAATGCAACAATTGCAGCCCTAAAACTATGCTCTGCAACTGTTTGAGGGTTTTCTATTCCAATCAGAAAATCTCCGGACCTTTTTACTTCTGAAAGCTGGCCTGCCTCAAAAAGATATTTTACAATTTCCTTAATCTTGTTTTTTTCACTCATCTTTTAGAAATGTCGTAAGCAACTTCCTCGAGCTTTTTTAGGCTCCATTTTATCTGGTCTGATTTTTTTCTTAATTCTGAATTTCTCAAATCCATCTTAAGAAACTCGCCGTATATTTCCTCAACAATCTCCTTTATCCTAATTGCTTCTTTGAAATTGCCATTAATAACAGAATTGACAGCCTTCCTTACAAGCTCCCCGCTAAGGTCGCATATTCCTGTAAGATAATTTACTGTCCTTACCTTAAGCGGCTTGCATGATGGTATCTTGCCATCTTTTACAAATGAGTAATATGCAGCAGCTTCAACAAATTCCTGCTCTGCAACATTTATCATGCCAGTATCATAATTTTCCCTTTCCGGAAGCTTGGACATTGCAGCTTTTATCTGCTTCATGAGATTTGAAGCGCCCTTCATATCATCCCTGTGGACAGAATATATAATCTGCTTTGAGAGCTTAATTATATCCCTGGACTTCTGCATATTCTCCTCTCTTAGCAGGTCATGCTTCTTTAGCTCATTCCACAGCCCTGAAAAATCTATTGATTTTGCCATAGCATAAATAAGAGAATGAGGCATATTTAAATGTTGCCATTCAAATTCCC
>CAZLVM010000147.1:0-2001 GCA_964562875.1 uncultured Methanosarcinales archaeon
CTTGAACAATGGATTGAATACGACCTTGCAGGTCGTGTCAATCCTTAGAGGTTATGTCGTGTTTCAAGATTGGACTATTTCACCTCTAAGCTTTAATGATTCATAGTATTCTTCTGCCAAGGCAGTCATTTTGAAATCCACATCTCCTCCCAGAATTTCTGAAGCTTTATCTTTAATATCCAGCAAAGTTACATTAAAAAATTCTTTCCTGTAATTCACCTGATTTACCCTGAATTTTGTAAACTCTTTGTGCAGTTGTGTTTCTAGGGCTGGTGCATCTTCGCTATAGATCATCGCATGTACATCAAAAGAGAAGGGTACACTTGCATCCCCAAGTTCTTTCACTCGATCTATTGGTTCCAACCTTCGTGTTAATCCGATTTTGTAGACGTTGTCACCAAAGGATCCAACATTACTGATAATGTACACATGACCTCTTCTCGTTTGTTCTGCCATGCTCATCGCTCTTTTTTCATTCTCTTCTGCCTCTAGCAGTTGTCTTTCGAGAAGAGCAATTCTTGCGTTTAATTTCTCTGTATCTTTATCTCCCGATATGGCCAGCTCTTTGCGAGCTTCATCCAATGCATCCTTGTACATTTTCTCTTCTCTTTGTGCCTTTTCAAGAGCACGTTCAAATTCTCGAATTGCCTTCTGCTCTTCTCTCATCTGCTCTTTGATGGCTGCTTGTTCCTCTTTTTCACGCTCATCTTTCAGCTTGAATTGGTACTGGATTTCGCATTCCTTGAATTTGAGTTCCACATATTCTTTGACGAATCCACACTGGAGAGACGCTGCTGATTTTTCAATATCGGATGCAACCTTATCTATACGCTCAAGAATATTCGCATAGTTACTAGGCTTGACTAGAGCCATAAGATTATCACATTCTACGTTAAAGGCTTTAAGCATTAACTGACTTTGTCCAGAAAGAACTTTCTTTGCATATGCTGAATTTGAAGTCAAAGCGATGCTTTCGGGAATCGAGATTGCGTTCCCCTCTTTGATCATAGCCTTTTGCTGGCCCCGAATAGTTTTTATTTCCTCCTTAAATCGTTCGCTCGTCTCAAAGAGGTATTCTGGTTCTTCAAAAAAGCCAACACTCATAAGACCATGTACTGGCTGATAAATGGAGATGTCTTCCTTCATCGAAACAATGTTGTCTGAAATTTCTGCTGCTTCTTCTGTGAGTGAGGCAATTTTTTCATTTGCGTGCTCCAATTCGAGGGTGACAACCTCAAGTTGTTTACGTAACTTGCTCTCATTCTGCTCAAGTTCCAGTAAATGAGTTAATTCAGCTTTTCTCTTTTCTAATTCTGTTGATCGATCCTCAAATTCTTTTTTTTGCTGAGCTATCAATTCTGCCAAAGAATTGCACTCCTCTTTAAGCGTCTTCCCCTCACTCTTTTTAAACTTCAACTGAACAAATAGAAAAATAGTCAAAACAACAAACACCACTGTCAATGCAATGAATAAATAAACATTCCCTAACAAATCCATTTTATACCCCTTTTTGCATCCGATTAAGGAAATACAACCTTATTTCGAGTCGTTCCAGTACTCTATCATCGAAACTTGCTTTTTCATTTTCCAGATTTTTTTTGATTTTTTCTTTATTGGCTTTAAAATTTTCTTTTTCGAGTTGAGCTTGCATCCGGGCAGCTTCCTTTGCCTGCTGCGTCCTCTCCCTATCAAGTTGGTTTTGACGTCGAATATGTTCTCGTTCTCGCTTTGCACGATCTCGAGCTGCTGCTTTTTGGGACCTATCAATTTCTCTAATAATAGAGCCAATAAGCTTCATCCCCGTTCCCATACTCTCTCCCCTTTATTCTATTATTATCTCAAAATATTTCTGAATAATCTCAGCAATACCCTTGATATTTTTCATGTAATATCCAGGAACCGCACTCAGACAACAACATAACTAGTTAGTAAGCAGAAAAAATTCGATAGGCGCAATGAGTTTTGGTCGCCCGGTTTCTTTTCGTCCACAGTTGGTATAGA
>CAZLVM010000148.1:0-1903 GCA_964562875.1 uncultured Methanosarcinales archaeon
AAGTTTCACGACATGGAACATATACATCATGAAGTTTCACATGATGAGGACAAGCACGGAGACAAGGTTGAGCACCTTAAGGAATACATTATTAACCATCTTAATAATGGTCAGAGATTCACATTGATAATGGAGCATCTTATAGAGCATCATTGGTCAACAGGATTAATCCATGAGGCAATATCTTCAGCGGGATTGGGGAAGAAATACCTGCAGCAGTTTATGATTATGAAATCTGCAAAAGACCTTAGTGATTACATAAATAATCAATTTAGAAAGGGATTCGGATCATCAAAGATATTCAATCTTGTCAGGAAAATGGGCTGGAAGGATAGTTATATAAAAGAGGCGTTAAAACTCTCTGGATACAATCACAGAAAAGAGTATGAAGAGTACAAGAAAAATGAGAATAGACCTTGACATAGCCAAAAATATTGAGCAGAACGCAGGAGACTGCTTTGAAAAAGCAAAAAAGGCAAAGAAAAAAATAGCTGGAGCTATGGAAGCTATTGCAGATTTGAAGAAAAGAATTGATGTTCTGAAGAAAAAACAGTCTGTTGAGGATGAAAAGGAAAAAGAAAAGGAAAAGCCGCAGCGGGACAGGCATTGGTATGAGAAATTCAGGTGGTTTAAAACTTCTGACGGGTTTCTTGTTGTTGGAGGAAGAGATGCAACCACAAATGAGATTGTGATAAAGAAGCACACTGATGCAGATGATTTGGTATTTCACACAGATATGGCAGGATCTCCTTTCTTTGTACTGAAAACAGAAGGTAAAAAGCCGTCAAAAGCAGCCATATCAGAAGCTGCAGACGCTACATGCTCTTTCAGCAGGGCGTGGAAACTGGGCTTGAGCGCTCAATCAGTGTTTTATGTAAAACCAGAGCAGGTTTCAAAAACAGCCATGCCAGGTGAATATTTGGTCAAGGGATCGTTTATGATTTACGGCAAGACAACATATGTTGACAATAAAATAAATGCTGCAATTGGAATGATGGATGACGGCGCTTTGATGGGCGGACCTTTGGATGCAGTAAAGAAGCACTGCAAAAAATTTGTAGTTCTTGAGCAGGGCGATGAAAAGCCAAGCGCAGCTGCAAAGAAAATCAAGAATAAAATTGGCGGAGAGCTTGATGACATTATTAGGGTGATGCCTCCTGGCAATGTGAAGGTGAAAGATGATAGATAATATTGCATTGCTGGCATACAAAGGCCTTTGCGCAGTTAGCTGCAGCAGTGAAGTGAAACTTACAATTATTTTGGATAAGAGATTTGCAGAGCAAGATGCAGTAGCAGAAAGGGATGAAGTGCTTGATGATCTTGCACAGTATGGTGAAGTCAGGCATTTTGTAGGTCGTGACACTGTTCTTTCTTTGACATGCAATGCAGGAAATGCATTGGCTTTGGTTGATTATTACAGGGCAGGAATTCTTGAATACATAAGCAGTGTTTCAATGCCAGCACCGTTCGGCAGGCAATATCCTTTGCGTAAGAGGACTGCGTGAGCAAAAAAGCTTGTGAAAATAATTAAAATCGCCGGGGATGGGATTTTCAGCCCGTTAAGTTAGCATTTGAACCCGCGTGACATCTGCGGATGCCAACTGGATCATAAGTCCAGCGTCTTCACCGGACTCGACCACCCCGGCATGTGAGCGAAAGTTTTTTATAATTTAGAGATTTAGAATGGATATCTGCGGATGTTAACTGGATTATAAGTCCAGTGTTTTTGGCCGGACTCGGCCATTCTTTATTTTTCATGAATTGAATCAGGCTAGTTTTGCTTATATTCTTCATGGTGCAATGTCTACTGTCCTGTGATTTCTTGCGATTTTTTCGGAGGAATAATTGCGGCTAAGCGAAAGATTTATATACTATTATTTCAAATATTATAATAAATGATTAA
>CAZLVM010000149.1:0-1887 GCA_964562875.1 uncultured Methanosarcinales archaeon
TCAAACAAATCTTTCAATAGTATGCCTTCCCACAGGATTTTAACACTCCACCCTTCTACACAGTTAAGTGTTACAACCTTTGAGTATTTTTGATGGTCAAGCACTTCATCATATGTGTATGATTGGGGGTTTTCAACAAGCCCTGCAACATCAAGAGTATACCCTTCAATGTTGATGTTCTGCACGCCCTTGATTGAGTTTTCCCTGAAATCGCCTATTGAGCCAAGCCTTTCCCCTTCGTATTCCTGCACTTCAACACTTTGCAGTTCCTTTACTTCTTCAGATACTGGAACGCATCCTATAATAAGAAAAGCTAGGGCTATAGCAATAATCCATTTCATTTTTTCCTTCCAAAATATTTTTTGGTCATTGCAACCATAAAGTTCCAGTTAAGCGCAAGGTGCGCAAATACAAGTATCCCCATAATCAAGCCTGACCAGTCATGCAGCCTGCTTATAGGGCTCCAAGGTATATTCCCTCTGTTAATTCCAAGAGCTCCCAAAAGCCCTGGAAATTTTACTATTCCTGTTACAAAAACAGCAATAAATGAAATTGTAAGCAATATGTCCACAATATAGTTTAGTTTTGTTTTGTCCATTTTATTTCCTCCTTACAAATAGTCCGCACCAGCATTCTCCTTTATTTTTCCATTTTTCCTGTATTTTGAAATTGCATGGGCAGATTAGCTCTAAATCCATTTTTCTCGTGCTGTCTCCAAGCCTGCATGGGCAGAGCTTGAGCCCGCACTTTTTTTCATTTTCAAGAACACCATCGATTACCATGTCAACATGCTTGTCATCAGGGTTAAGCATAAAGTCATTCTTCTCCGTAAACATTTCCCAGGATTTTTTTAGCTCTTCCTTGTTCATTTAATCCCCATTAAATTGACAGCTTCTTCCTTGTCAATTTCAACATATACATTCTCTGTCTGGCATGTAGGGCAAAGCACAGGCCCATTCATTCCAAAATGTATGTCATTGCACACTGTGCATCTGAAGAACTTCTTTTCCGGCATAATATCCCTCCTTTTATGTATAATTTACAGATTATACTATTTAAACTTTGTTTTTAGAAACCTTGTTAGTGCCGCACTAAGTGTTGCTTCTATTATTGATTCTTCATAGGAGTCCCACGCAGTTAAACCATGTTTAGATTAAGTACTTCGCTTGGCAGCACTAACAATTTAGAAGAGGATATTAGAAAAGAATATAAATGCCAAGATTCAGATTTTGTGCATGGCACTTACTTGGAACTTTTTGGCTGTATTCTTCAGCGCAGTCATAGTCATAGTGTCAGCAGAGTTTGCGATAAATAGCTCTGTAAGGCTTGCAAAAAGGTTCAGGCTTTCTGATGAGCTCATTGGAATGACAATTCTTGCCATAGGGACAAGTATTCCTGAGATAATGACTCATATAGTTGGGAGCATAGAAATTCTTAGAAATCCTGCGCTGATGAATGGAGTTTCAGGCCTTGTCATAGGCGCAAACATTGGGTCTGACATATTCCAGCAGAACTTTGTAATTGGCCTTGTTGGAATCATAGGCATAATTTACATGCAGAAAAAGCACATCATCAAGGATGTTGGAGGGCTTATTGGGGCTGCGGTCATTCTTTTGCTTTTTTCATACAACGGAATAATTTCCAGAATTGAGGGATTTGCCCTTATTGCAATATATGTTATTTACCTGTACGTGCTTAGGAAAAAGGGAATCCTCGCTGAAAAGGATGGAATAATCGGCAACAAGAAAAAGCACACAAAGCATATGCTGAAACATTTTTCTATAGTTATAGCAAGTTTTGCAGTAATGGCTTTTGCAGCAGAATACATGTTGAGGAATTCAGAGATTCTTGTTGAGGCTCTTCCGATAAGCGCATCATTTTTTGTAA
>CAZLVM010000150.1:0-1852 GCA_964562875.1 uncultured Methanosarcinales archaeon
CAATCACTATTCTGCTGTTCAGCTTTTTCGGAATGAAAGCTCTGTTCATAATCATATTTGCAATAGTCATAGCAATAATAACCGGGTTAATCTATCAGGCTCTTGAAGTAAAAGGTTGGATTGAAAAATCACCTAACATAAAGATAGCTAATTTTTCAATGGTTAAGGACATAAAGAAGAGATGGAAGTTATACAGGCTTGATATGAAAAAAGATTCTGTAAAAGTACTGTCTGGAATGTGGTCATTGAACAAGATGGTTACATGGTGGATTTTGATTGGAATGCTGCTTGCAAGCTTTGCAAGGGCGTTCGTCCCCCAGCATTTTTTCATGAGTTATATGGGGGCTTCATCGCTTGGGCTTTTGGTGACTCTTGTATTGGCAACAATTATAGAGGTATGTTCAGAAGGCAGTTCACCTTTGGCTTTTGAAATTTTCAGGCAGACTGGCGCATTTGGAAACTCTTTTGTTTTCCTCATGGCTGGAGTTGCAACTGACTACACAGAAATTGGACTTATCTGGTCAAACATTGGGAAGAAAACAGCATTATGGCTTCCTGTTGTGACAGTTCCTCAAATACTAATTCTGGGGTACATCTTTAACCTGCTTGTTTAGCTTTTCTCATACACTAAAGTGCTTGGATGGAATGCATACCAGGCAAACCAGAAATCCCTTTCCTTTACAATTTCTTCGCCTGTATCCTTGTTTGTTATCTTGACAATGCCTGATTCACTCCTTTCAATTTTCAGGCTAATCCCATTAACAGTGTCTTCAACAGCATTGAGCTCTTTAAGGTCATCTTCCTTGTATGCCTTGTAAGCACCATTAACTTCTATTCCAAATATTACTGTTTTTGGGTGGATTCTGTCATCAGTTCCTTCAACAGGAAACAGCAGGAAGCTGTTTTCATAGTAGTTGCCGTAAGGGTCTTTTCCATATGGTCTGGAGTACCCTGTCTTTTGGCTAAGAACCTCTGAATCAGGGTGCTCTGCTTTCCAGTCCCTCCATACAACAGTATCAATTGAGATAGGGGTGAGTTCCATCCCTGTTAGTTCCCCAATAATTGCAATCCCGTCAATTTGTGTCCAGTAAGAGTTTGTTTTTCTGTCATACATGACAAGGTTTGAGTTGTAAAGCTTGCCTGAAGTTCCAAACTCAACTTCTTCCCCGTTAATCTTTCTTTCATATGCAATTCCTGAGCCGCATAGCGGGCAGTATGTTATCAGTATCGGGTCGCCTTCAATAAAATCATTGGCTATCTCATGCCAGACAAGTACCTGGAGGGGATAAACCCTTTTCTTCCCTTTGTATATTATTGCAAGCACAAGCTCGTTGTCTTCAATCCATTCATCAGCATCGCTTACAGAAACATATTCCGGGCTGTCAATCGATGGTATGCCGTCCATTGGAGGGCCCCCGCTTTTTATCTTGTCTGGATGAACCAGGTATTTTACACCCATTTCAGTCATGTTTATTCCAGTCTCTTTTTCCATTTCTGTGAGCTCTGGAATCTTTTCTATCTGCGCAGCTTCATCTGCTTCCAACGGCGATTCTGGCGCACACCCTGATATCATAATGCATGCAATAGCAAAGAGCAATAATGTTTTTTTCACCTTAAAGCACCAGTTCCCATACCCTGAACACAAATATCAGGTAATACAGCGATATAAGGAGCATTGCAGCTCCGGCAATCCTGTTTATCCATGTCTTGCGCTTTGTCAAAAATCCTATAATTGCCTGGCTCCATGCAGCTGATATTGCGGAAAACACAAGCAAAGGAAATCCTATTCCTATTCCAAATGCCATGAAGTTCAGCATGTTTGCAAAAAAGCTCATGCTAGATATTGACCTAG
>CAZLVM010000151.1:0-1762 GCA_964562875.1 uncultured Methanosarcinales archaeon
ATGCAGCCCCTGTGAGTTACAATGCTGAATTCAAATCCTCTGAGATGTTTTACAGGAATTCTTCTGTTGAAAGGAAGTTCATAGTATTCATCCAGGTCCTTGCTGGTGTATTTTGGGCTTTTGTGCTGGAGCATATACCTGTTGTCTATTTTCTGCGCCAGATTTCTCTCATTGTCAAGCATGTTTTGCATGTCGCAGAATTTTTCTTTTGATGCAGAAACCTCTTCATAACTCGGCATTTCTTCAAATCCTTTCGGGATTTCATTTGAAATTACGCAAGTTCCATCTATGTCATTAAGGCTTTTTTTGCTGTTTAGCCTGCTGGCTATTTCCAATATTTGCTTTTCAGAACAGCCATAAGCCAGTATATCTGCTCTTGTGTCAAATAGTATAGGCTTTCTAAGCCTGTTTTCCCAGTAATCATAATGAACAAATCTTCTCAGGCTTGCCTCTGTTCCGCCTAGAATTATTGGGACTCCCCTGAAATGCTTCTTTATCCAGTTGCTGTAAACAGTCACAGCCCTGTCAGGCACATTCTCATCATAGTCAATATTCTTGTCTTCATCCCTTCTTTTCTTTAATGGAGTGTAGTTTCTTACCATTGAATCTATGCTTCCTGAAGTTACTCCAAAGAACAGCCTTGGCTTGCCCAGACTCTTTATATCATCTTCACAGGATATTTCTATAACCCCTACTTTGTATCCATTTTTCTCGAGAAGCCGTTTGAGTATAGCTATCCCGCATAGCGGGTGGTCAAAGAAGATTTCTCCTGTTACAAAGATTATATCGTATTCCATAGCTATATATACACTACAGCTTATTTTAAACCTTATTGTTTATTCTGTTCAGAAGCTTATTCTTACATTCCAAGAAACTTCATTATTTCAAACACAAGGAATGCAGGCCAAACAATAGCTTTCAGCACACCCAATACACCTACCCAAAATCCTGTTGCGGTTGAGATGTAATAGATTGCTGCTCCGAGAAATCCAAGACAATAGGCTCCTCCGCAATTGTTAGCTTTTGTTGTTGTGCAGCATTTTGCTTTGTTAACAAGCTTCCCAACATCGTCTATCTTTATGTTGACAGATGACTTTGCTATTTTTTTTGATGCTTTCTTTTTTGCCATGTTTGAATTTTGTATTTATTAGTATATAAACTTTTTCATGAATTAACCTTGAACATTTTTCCATGGCCGGGAATTATTATATCAGCAATATCCAGAATTTTTTCTCTTGACTTTTTCAAGTCTTTTTCATTATCCATGTAGGCGTCTTCCAGGTTTAGGAGGCTTTCCCTGTCTGTTTTTTGTTCTGCGCCGTCCTTCCACCAGAAAATGTCTGATGCAATTACAACTTTTCCCTCATCAGTGTTTACTATTACAGCACATTCGGAAGGGTTATGGCCGGGAGTTTTAATTAATTCAATACCAGTATCAGGCACTTTTCCATCATGAGATTGTATAGTCCCTTCAAATGTAAAAATATTTTCCATGTCAATAACACTTGCGTTTTCAAATAAAGCAGCAAGAAGAACATGATCAGCATGCATGTGAGTAATTAACACTGCATCTGCTTTAGAAATGTTATTATCAAGTACTTGTGATCTAAAATCAGTAGATACATCAACAAAAATAGTATTTCCTTTGTGTTCAATTACTATAGAAGGACGAGTTCGTTTATTTTTACCTGTTGCTTTTTTACAAATAGTGCATTTGCATCCAAATTCAGGTGTACCTCTGTAACAACCAGTTCCAAGAAAA
>CAZLVM010000152.1:0-1761 GCA_964562875.1 uncultured Methanosarcinales archaeon
GCTAATGAGGGTGATATTACCAGCATGCACATAGTTATGGACTATGTAATTGACGGAAATTCTGTTGTGCCTGGCGCTGCGCTTGACTTAATTTTAAGCATTGAGAGGCATCTTCCAAGTGCAGGATTTGACCTTAATTATGCATCAGTTGTGCTGGAAAGAGTGCTGACAAGTCCTTCGACGGAAAGAGTCAGTCCGGCAGGGGACCAAGAAGTAATCAGGCAGATTTGGAATCCTGCGCTTAGACAGCTTGATGCCAGCTACGCTTTGAAAGTGCTTGCAAAGCCTGAGTTTGAAAAATTCGGATACAATCTTAAAAGTTTGCTGGACATCGCATCAAGATTTGGCGATACTGTCAAGGGAAGCGGATATGGAATTTCAGGAAGCATGGATGTTACAAGAGTTGAATTAGTTGAAAATCCAGAATCCAAGGAAAAAGTACCTATTAACGTAGTGTATAATATTGATTTCGGCAACAAAGTCATCAAAAAGCTTGATGATCTTGCAGCATAAGCGGAGGGAAAACAAAAATGAAAAAAGGAAAATATCTATTTACATCAGAATCAGTTTTTGAAGGGCATCCTGACAAGGTTTGCGACCAGATTTCAGATGCTGTCCTTGATGATGCATTGAGGCAGGACCCTGATTCAAGGGTTGCATGCGAATGTCTTACAAAGACTGGAATGGTTCTAGTTGCAGGAGAGATTACAACAAAGGGATACATAGACATACCAAAGATTGTAAGAGCAACTCTAAGGAGGATAGGTTACACGAAGTCAGAGCACGGAATAGACGCTGAAACATGCGCTGTGCTAACTCACATTGAAGAGCAGTCCCCTGATATTTCACAGGGAGTCACTGCAGGAGCCGGCCAGTTTAAGGAACAGGGAGCAGGAGACCAGGGAATGATGTTTGGGTATGCAACCAATGAGACAAAGGAGCTTATGCCATTGCCTTTGGTTCTTGCGCATAAGATATCAATGAAGTCTGCTGTTGTTAGGAAGTCAGGAAAGCTAGGTTACCTTAGGCCTGACGGAAAGTGCCAGGTTACTGTTGAGTATGAGGACGGAAGGCCAATAAGGGTTCATACTGTTGTTGTTTCATTGCAGCACGACCCTAATGTGACTCATTCAAGGATAAAGAAGGATGTCATAAAGCATATAGTCAAGCCTGTTCTTGGAAAGCTGCTTGACAGCAGGACAATAATCTATGTTAATCCTACAGGGAAATTCGTAAGGGGGGGCCCTTATGCTGACGCAGGACTGACAGGCAGGAAGATTATAGTGGACACATACGGCGGACACGGCGCTCATGGAGGGGGAGCTTTCTCAGGGAAAGACCCTTCAAAGGTTGACAGGTCTGCTGCATACGCTGCAAGGTACATAGCAAAGAACATTGTTGCTGCAGGGCTTGCAGAAAGGTGCGAAGTTCAGCTGGCATACGCAATTGGAGTTGCAAAGCCGGTTTCTGTTCTTGTGCATACGTTCCACACAAACAGGATTCCAGAGGAAAAAATCACAGAGATGGTTATCAAGCATTTCCCTCTGAAGCCTTTGGATATAGTTAAGGAACTTGATTTGAAAAGGCCGTTTTATCAGAAAACTGCGAGCTATGGACACTTCGGAAGAAGCGACCCTGACTTTACCTGGGAGAGAACTGACAAAGCAGCCCTCCTAAGAAGAGGCGCAGGAGAGCTCGGAAATCCTGAAGAACACAGAGCAGACGAAATGATGGATGAGTAATCATCCATATTTTTTTATT
>CAZLVM010000153.1:0-1755 GCA_964562875.1 uncultured Methanosarcinales archaeon
TAGTTTTGAGCCAATGCTGCGCTCTGTGTTTTTTTAGCTGTTGCCACGCTTCGTGGTGTTTCTATTTCTGCTTACAAAAAGGAGTCCCACGCAGAGATTAATGTTTAAATGGATTACTTCGCTTGGTGGCAACAGCTCTAATAAGCTTGGCAGCATTGGCTCTTTTTCATTTCGTGGCAATAGCTCTTTTTATTCACTAGTTTTCAGTGGATTCATTAAATTTTGCTGGGAATGTGGGACTGTTTGGGAACTGAGAAAGGCTGATGGCTTGGGAATGAGGGGTTTCAGGGCTTGAGTCCCATGGGAAAAGCCAGGCAAACCTAAAGCTTTAAATAAACAATATCCTAATTTTTTTGCATGGCAATGGACATAGTTTTTCCTGAAAAAAATGAAACAGAATTTTTGGAAACAGCAGAAAAGCTAGGATATGATGAACTCATATTTGCATACAAAACGGAAGCTCCTAAGCTTGAGCTGAAATCCAAAATTAAGGTAAAAATAGCAATAGTTGCCATGCCAAATGAAATTGACAAGGCTGCAAAGCAGAAAAATATGATACTTGTTAAATCATCATTTGAAAAAGACAGGTGGGTATTAGAAAAATCAAAGGCAGACCTTGTATTTGGGTTTGAAGAGGTGCAGAGAAAGGATTACATGCATCACCGAGGAAGCGGTTTAAACCAGGTATTATGCAAGATAGCTGCGCAAAACGGGAAGATAATAGGGTTTTCATTTTCATCAGTCCTGAATGCTGACAGGCAGATAAGGGCAAGGATAATTGGCAGGATGATGCAGAATGCAAAGTTCTGCAAGAAATACAAAGTAAAGACAGTTTTTGCCTCTTTTGCAAAAAACCCGTATGAGATGAGGGCTCCAAAAGACATGGCAGCATTCAAAAGAATAATCGGATTATAGGCTTGTAGGCAGGTTTGCAAAATGACAAATATTCTGTGGTTTTTTCTTCCAGGCATAATAGCCCTTGGCATAATAACAAGCTATGAAGACATCAAGGAAGGAAAGATAAGAAATAAATGGGTTATTGCAGCCCTTGCGTATGCTGCTGTTGTCTATGCCGGGTTTATAACATATTTGACCATGCAAGGAGGGATTTCAACACAGTATTTCCTTGAGCTCGGGACAAATTTTGTGTTTGCGATAGCAATTGCGTTTGGGTTTTGGATTTTTGAAATATGGACAGCAGGTGATGGCAAGCTTTTCATTGCTTTTGCAGCGCTAATACCCATTTCATCATATTCATTAGGCTACCAGAAATGGATTCCTTCTATAACTCTTCTTGTGAATATATTTGTTATCAGCATGTTGGTTATGATATTTGTTTTGTTTTACAGCGCATGGTGCTCTGGTTTCAAGGACATAAAATTTGGCAATTTAAAAAATATTGTGAGTATTTTCAGCATACTAAATTTTGCAATAATGCTTTTTGCTGTTTTTTGGGTGATACAGCTCGTTTTGTTATGGGCAGGGTTTGAAAATTCATATATGCTAAGGCTTGTGCTTACAATGGCAGCATTTGGAGCGTTCAGCAAGAAAAAGGTCAAAATAATGATGTATGCTGCAGCAGTTGTATCTGCGCTAAGATTTTTTGTTGACAAATCTGTTTACACAAAGGCGTTCTGGATTGATTTTTTGGTAATTATCATTGTATGGAAACTGTTTATGGCATTTTTTAGGGGGGGAATTTATTCCCTTGGAAAGGATATTTTTACAAAAGAAGTTAAAATAAAAGATCTCAAG
>CAZLVM010000154.1:0-1713 GCA_964562875.1 uncultured Methanosarcinales archaeon
CAGGAAGTTTATGAAAATACTATAATTGCAGTAAAGTTGGCAGAGCACAAGGATGTAAAACTCCCTGTGATGGTTTGCCAGGATGGATTTATCACATCTCATTCAGTTGAGCCGATAAAACTTCTTGAAAAATCAAAGGTTCAAAAGTTTATAGGCCCTCATGTTGCTGAAAAATCTCTTCTTGATCTTGATAATCCTATAACAATTGGTCCTTTGGATCTTTTCAATGCATATTTTGAGCACAAGAGACAGCAGGCAGATGCTATGGACAAGGCAAGAAAGGCATATCTTGAGGTTGGCAAAGAATTCAGCAAGCTTACAGGGAAAAAATACAGCTATTTTGAGGATTACAAGGCAAGTGACGCTGATTATGTCATTGTAGTTATGAGCTCTACAGCAGGAACAACAAAGGATGTTGTTGATAAACTGAGAAAAGAAGGAAAAAAGGTTGGTCTAATCAAGCCAATTCTTTTCAGACCTTTCCCTTATGCTGAAATTACCAAGGCTCTCGAGGGGAAAAAGGCAGTTGCCGTTCTTGACAGGTCTGACAGTTTTGGGGCTCAGGGTGGCCCATTATTCCTTGAAATTAACTCTGCTCTTTCAAATTCTTCAAAAAAACCAAAAATTTATGATTACATATTTGGATTGGGCGGAAGAGACTGCAGTTTGGAAATGATAGAATCAGTATTCAATGATTTAATTGGCGGAAAGGCAAAAGATTTGAACTATTTGGGGGTTAGGGAATAATTGAAAATGAAATTTTCAAGAATTACAAAACTGGAGGTTTTGAAATAATGGCAAACCTCAAAGAGCTTTCAAAAAAGCCTGATATTCTTACAGGGGGTCATCGTCTTTGTCCTGGATGTGGAGCTCCGACAGCTGCAAGGCAGATTCTTATGGCTTCAAAAGATCCGGTTGTTGTTGCGTTGGCTACTGGATGCCTTGAAGTGGCAACTACAATCTATCCTTATACTGCATGGAATATTCCTTACATTCATAATGCTTTTGAAAACGCAGCAGCAACCATTTCAGGAGTTGAAACTGCATACCGCGCCCTAAAAAAGAAGGGCAAAATAAAAAAGGAAATCAAGTTTATTGCTTTTGGAGGAGACGGAGGAACATATGACATAGGTCTTCAGTCGCTTTCAGGCGCATTGGAAAGAGGTCATGATTTTGTTTATGTCTGCTATGACAATGAGGCATACATGAACACGGGCATACAGAGAAGCTCTGCAACTCCGTTCGGCGCTGCAACAACAACTTCTCCTGACGGAAAAGTCCATCACGGAAAAGAAAACTTCAGGAAAGATCTCTTTAAGATAATCACAGCCCATAATATTCCTTATGCAGCTCAGACTGCAGTTTCAGAATGGGGGGATGTAATAGCAAAGGCAAAGAAGGCGTTTGAAACAAAAGGTCCTGCTTTCATAAACATACTTGCTCCATGCCAGAGAGGCTGGAGATTCCCTCACAACAAGACTATGGAAATAAGCAAGCTTGCAATTAACACAAGGTTCTGGCCGCTTTTGGAATTTGAGAACGGCAAATGGAGCCTTACAAGAGACATACAGAAACCGCTTCCAATAACAGACTGGCTCAAGGCGCAGGGAAGATTCAAGCACCTGATGAAGCCGGAAAACAAAAATATAGTAGCTCAAATACAGAAGCACGTTGACCAGGAATGGGAAAAGATGAAAAAGATGTGCGAGTGTT
>CAZLVM010000155.1:0-1712 GCA_964562875.1 uncultured Methanosarcinales archaeon
GCATCTTTCTTGACAGGCTTTTCTTCTTTCTTATCTTCCTTCTTTACTGCCTTTTTCTCCTTCTTTGCAGGTTTTTCTTCAGACTTTTCTTCAGACTTTGCCTTTAGCTTTGGCTTCTTTTCAACAAACCTTTCAGGATGATCTTCGTCTGCCAATGCTGATTTTGCTATAAAACTAACACTTGGCTCCTCATCTGCAAGAACTAAATATGATGGAGTTGTAATAACCACATCCTTTACCGTTATGTGCCTGTGCACAACAAACTGTCTTGCCTGACTCATTGACTTTGCAAGTCCCTTCTTGAAAACAACTGTCTGAAGGCGCAAGTTCATGATATCATTAATAGTAAGGGAAAGAATATCCTCAAGCTTTGCATTCTTTTCTACAAGCCCCATTTTGTTAAGCCTTTGAAGCAGAAGCTTTTTCTCCATCTCTGCCTGCTCTCCGCCCAAAGCAATAAGCTTTTTTGCCTGGTTAGCGATATTCCTGATAACAGACCTAATTTTCCAAATTTCATGCTTATTCTTTAAACCGTACTCTTTCTGGAGAGCCTTCTCTTCTTCAATCCTGCTTAATTGCCATGGATGGAAAGGTGTATCGAACTTTTTTCTTGGTTTTTTTGGATCTCCCATTTTTATTTACCCGATTTTGCTCCTGGTTTTCTCTTGACGCCTACTCCGCCTTTTCCTCTTGATTTTGATTTTCTGTGCTTGGACCTCATTTTCTGTCCCCTTACAGGAAGGCCTACTGCGTGCCTCATTCCCTTGTAGCACTTTATCTTTTTCATTCTTTTAATGTCATTCTCTGTTGCATACTGCAAATTTCCCATGATATTATGCATATTTTCCCCGGTCTCATAATCCTTTCTTCTATTAAGCAACCATTCAGGAATTCCATGCTTTACAGGATTTTCAATAACCTCATTAAGCTTCTGCAGATCAGCATCCTTAAGAGTGCCTGCCTTGGCTGTCTTGTCAACACCAGCAACAGCACAAACAGCATTTGCAAACATTGAGTTTATTCCCTTGATTTTCCTCAATCCAAAAAGAATTTGCTTTGCACCGTCAAAGTCTGTATTTGCTACCCTGACTAAGTACTTTACATTATCTTCCTTCATTTCTACAGGCTGCGGCTTTGGCTGCTCCTGTTTTGGCTTATCCTTTTTTCCTTCTGCCATTTTATTTTTTACCCTAAAAAGCGAGAGAACCAAACGTGAAGTTCAACCCTATAATCGCTTACACTCGGGCTAATAGTATTTAGAAATCCAGTCTTATTTAAAAAGGTTTTGGTTGAGCGAGCATTCCTCTTGATTTATCAATATTTTCGGCGCAAGGAACTGATCTCTGTATTTGGTTTTTGGTATTCTGCGGTTAGTATTTTCTTACTTTATTCAAGAATAAAAAAGGGCGGCCAGCGAGAATCGGACTCGCGTCACAGGATCCACAGTCCCATATTCTACCATTAAACTATGGCCGCCATGAATATGTAAGAATTCAAATATGGTTTATAAAAGTTACCTCTTTTTAGCCATTGCCACGCTACGTACTGCCCCTATACCAAATTCTTCAAAGGAGTCCCACGCAAATATTGACGTTTAGATTAAATACTTCGCTGGGCAGTATCGGCTGCCATTGCCACGCTACGTGTTAATGTTTTTATTTCTTCTTAAAATGAGTCACGTGTAGAAAAAAGTTTGGGTTGAGTACTTCGCT
>CAZLVM010000156.1:0-1703 GCA_964562875.1 uncultured Methanosarcinales archaeon
GGGTATCCAAAAGAGCTGATTAGCAAAAGCAAAGGATTGGTTTACAGGTACACTGTCTACACTCCCCAGGAAGCCATGAAGCATATATTGTTTGAAGACAAAGAACAGAGGCTAAACACACTAAGAAGAGTCTTCAACATTGACAAGTACAAGAGAATAAGAGAAAACGCAATGATTTACATCAGGGAATTAAGAGATCAAAGAAAAGAGCTGGACGGGTTTATTTCTGACATTAAAGAAAAGAAAAATTATTTTGCTGAAAATGACAATAAAATAAAAAAGATTGATGAAAAAATCCTCAAGATAACCCCAATAGCAGAGCAGGAAAAGGCTGCTGCATTGGAACTGAAAAAAAGCGTTATGGAATCAGAAAAAGAAGTCATGGAGCTTCAAAAGCTGAAAAGAGAATTTGCGCTCTGCGAACAGGAAATAAGAAACAAGGCAGAACAAAACAGCGAAAACAACAGGCAGATTAAGATTATTGAAACTCAAGTTTTGGAAATAGAAAAAGAGCTTGGAAAAGATTTGGGAATCAGCGCAGCAGAAATAAGAAAAAATGCAGAAGAAAAAGACAATGCAGTGAAGTTCCTTGACGATACACTCCTGAAAATAGCCAGGAAAACAAGCGAGTTTGAGTCAGTGATTAAAAGCTCTGAAGAAGTAAAGCAAAAAGTTGCAGAGCTTGACAACTGCCCAACGTGCATGCAGGAAGTGTCAAAAGAGCACAAGGAAAGAATCGTGAAAAACGAGGATGAAAAGACAAGGGATGCAAAAGAAAGCGCAGAAGCCTACATTTCCCAGGAAAAAAAGACAAAAGAAGAATTAGCCAAAGTAAAAAAAGAGATTGATGAACTAAGGATTAGGGAAAGGCAGGCAATAGCCATGCAGGAAAGGGCAAAAAGCATAACAGAAAAGAAAAAACGAGCAGTTGAAATAGGAGAAAGGCAGCAGAAAATCAAAAAAGAAATTGGCGCTGCAAACATGAAAAAAATAAAGGTAAGCGAAGAGATAAACACTATGTTAAACTCTGAAGAATCCTACAAAAAGGCCAGAGCAGAATATGAAAAATCAGTTGAAAATCTGCACAGGACAGAGATGGAGCAGAACTCCCTCATAAAAGAAAAGGAAGGAATAGCTAATCTTCTTGGCGAGATAAAGGCTGAGCTGGAAAAAAAGGAATTTGCCCAGGAAAACCTCAAGAGAATAAAAGGGGTTCAGCACTGGCTTGAAGAATTTTTCGTGAGCCTTACCTCCTCAATTGAAAAGCAGGTCATGGGAAATGTCTACCACAACTTCAACTCGATATTCCATGACTGGTTTAAGATGCTGATAGAAGACGAAACAATAAACACGAGGCTTGACGACTCGTTTACACCTATAATCGTGCAGAACGGGTTTGAGACAGGAATAGAAAACCTTTCAGGCGGAGAAAAAACATCATGCGCGCTTGCCTACAGACTGGCATTAAACAAGGTAATCAACAGCATTATCACAGACATAAAAACAAAAGACCTGATAATACTTGACGAGCCGACAGACGGATTTTCAACAGAACAACTGGACAAGGTAAGAGATGTTCTTGACGAGCTGAACATGAAGCAGGTAATCATTGTTTCACATGAGCAGAAAATAGAATCCTTTGTTGATAGTGTAATAAAAATACAAAAAAATGAACATATGAGTCAGATTGCAAGGGCGTTTTA
>CAZLVM010000157.1:0-1686 GCA_964562875.1 uncultured Methanosarcinales archaeon
CTATTTAATATATGTATAAATACATATATACAATTATCCAGACAATAAAATATTTATAACGAACTGATTTTCTTGTAATCATGAGAAGAAAGAAGGAAAATAAAAAAGGGATTTGGTTTAGTTTATTTCTTGTTGCTATTCTTGTATTTTCAGTTGGAGGTTATTTGCTTGGTGAAGGTGAGGAGAAGCTTACATATGGAGATTACACATTTATTGCATCCCCAGGAGGATATCTTCTGAAAGTAAACAGCTATCCGGTTGCATTCACATATTTTCCGGAACAGCTGGAATCACTTTATTTTCCAGAAGAGATAAGCGGCATGATATCCGGAAGACCTATGTTTTATGTAACATATGACCCCAAATCTTCAATAGCTCCGCATATTGCATCTGCGCAGTTCAGGATGCAGGCAGTTCTTGCAAACACTGTTAACATTTATCTTCAGCCGGCGCTCACATCTGAAACAAATTTTACTCTTCAAAAAATTGACTGTAAAAATGCAACAGCATTTGTTCCAGTTATTCTTTTTAAGGAATCAAATACAACAAATGTAACAATGGAAGGCGGATGCATTTTGATTGATGCAGAAAAAGGAACTAATGTTTTGGCATATTCTGAGAGAATAATGTACTTGCTGCTTGGTGTAATGGAATGAAAAAAATAAAAATACTGGACGCAGAAATAGGCGGCAAAGTAGATGAAGAAGATTTTGAGCTTGAAGGATTGAAGAAACAAAAGGAAGAGCTTGCTGAAGAGAAAAAAAAAGTGGCAAAAGGTTCAGACAGGCTTCTTGTATGGTCAATAATCTTTATTGTGGTTATTCTTGCCCTGATTTTTGCAGCAGGATATCTTGTCAAAACTAGGGAAAGCTATGAGACCGTAACATACAATAATTTTGAATTTACAAATATAGGAGGCATGTGGTTTTTTGAATGGCAGGACGATGAAAAACTTTTCACAGTCCCTTTAAGGTTTAATCCATTTGAGGTTGAAGACATAAAGACACAGGGCAGGTTGAACAGCAGTTTTAACAGGGAAACAGTTTATATTACATTTGATCCTGACAGCAAAGACATGACCTATCTTGCGCTCGGCGCAACAGAACTTGCTGTAAACATGGCAAGAGCTATCAATGTAAAACCTGTTGCGGCATGCACAAAAAACTCGTCTAACGGAACAGAATTTGACTTTTGCATTGATCGGCCAATCCTTTCATGTGAAACTGGAAAATCAGTAATCTATCTGAAGACAAGTGAAGAGCCAAGAATACTTGTGAAGGGTGAATGCATAGTGCTTGAAGGAAAAGGGTTTGAGCTTTTGAGGGCAATCGACAGATTATTATACCAATGGTATGGAATAATGGAGTAGGGATAAAATGGCAAAGGTAATTCAGGATCACGAAAAATGCATTGGATGCGGAAATTGCGTAAACGTATGCCCTGACAATTGGGAGATGGGCAGCGACGGGAAAGCGCATCCAAAAGAAAAAGAAGTCAAGGAAATCGGCTGCAACAAAGCTGCTGCAGAAGGATGTCCTGTTGAATGCATAACAATTGAAGAATAAATTTTACAGAATTTTTTTTTAAACAAAAACAATTTTAAATATTTTTATTGCTATTTTTTATCGTCGAGAAAAATATTTTTTTATTTTTTTTTTATTTTTTCTTATTTTTTTATTTTTTTTT
>CAZLVM010000158.1:0-1685 GCA_964562875.1 uncultured Methanosarcinales archaeon
TGATTCCAAAATATGAGGACCTGGTACCGCTTTTCAAACAGGTGCTCGACAAGGAATACAAAAAAGAAGACTACATCAGCCAGTTTACCATCCGCATACCAGAAAATCTGGCTAAAATAGACAGGGTTGTAAAATTTCATCAGGAAAATGTTCCGGGTGCTCCTTCTGTCGTATTCGATGTTTTAGAAAAACAGCGAAGTCGGTTACAACAATTACAAAATGAGAAAGGTGAATATGTTTCGCCTTTTGAGCTTTAACACTGTTTACAATATTTTTAATAAGGATGATGGCCATGAATAAATTGGCAGAAGATTTGAACCAGACAATACTAACAAACGCTCCTGATGTTTTTAATATGCTTTCATCCCTTGGGAAAGAGTTGTACTTTCCCAAAGGTATCCTCAGCCAAAGTGCTGAGGCCAAGCAAAAAGCTACCCGTTACAATGCGACCATTGGAATTGCCAAGGAAGGTGCTGAAGCGATGCATCTTTCATCTGTGATGAAGCAATTCTCAGGGCATCTTCCGAACGAAGTATTGCCATATGCCCCAACGACTGGCAAGCCTGAGTTGCGAAATAAATGGATGGAACAGATGCTAATCAAAAATCCCACCCTAAAAAATAAAAGTGTAAGTCTGCCTATAGTAACCAGCGGTATTACGCATGGCCTGAGCCTGGCAGCAGACCTGTTTGTCGACAGGGGTGATGTATTGCTCTTACCTCAACAGTTTTGGGGCAACTACAATATGATTTTCGGAGTAAAACACGGAGCTAATGTAAAGCACTACGGATTTTTTTCTCAAAATGGCGGGTTTGATACAGATGCTCTTCGCCGGTCCGCCCTGGAATACGCCTCTTCCGGCAAGCTGATTGTGATATTAAATTTTCCAAATAACCCTACGGGCTATTCTGTAACTAAATCTGAGGCTAAAGCTATTCGTGATGTGCTCATAGAAGTTGCTGAAGGTGGATGCAATGTCGTGGCTGTATGTGATGATTCCTATTTCGGCCTTTTTTACGAGGACAATGTTTGCAAAGAATCTGTGTTTGCCTATTTGGCAAATCAACATCCACGGCTTCTGGCAGTTAAACTTGATGGTGCAACAAAAGAAGACTATGTCTGGGGTTTTCGCGTGGGGTTTATAACGTTTGCCACCGCTGCCGGGAATAGTGAAGTGTACGATGCACTTGAGAAAAAAACAGGCGGTGCTATCCGCGGTAATATTTCAAACTGCCCACATATTTCTCAGACAATTGTCCTAAAAGCAATGTTATCAGAGAAATACAACGAAGAGAAACTTCATAAATTCTCAACAATGAAAACAAGGGCAGCCAAGGTCAAAGAGGTACTTTCAAATAAATGTTACTCGACTGCCTGGACTCCTTACCCGTTCAACTCAGGGTATTTCATGTGTATTAGATTAAATAATATTAAAGCCGAAGCGTTCAGACAACGGCTTTTGGAAAAGTATGGTGTAGGAGTCATAGCAACAGGAGAAAGTGATATTCGTATAGCTTTTTCTTGTGTAGAGGTCGATGACATTCCTGCACTTTTTGAATTGATGTTCGAGTGTGCACAAGAAATGCAAGACAGCGATAAAAACTTTGCTGCAAAGGCAGTTTCTTAGATAACGCGCGTATATACTGAAAGTTTTTTTATGAAAAAAAAGAATTTTAAATTAGTCG
>CAZLVM010000159.1:0-1683 GCA_964562875.1 uncultured Methanosarcinales archaeon
ATCCATGGAATGAGTGACTGCATAAGATAGTTTCCAATCACAATAAGCAATGTGTATTTGACAAAGCTGCCAAGAAATGCAGAAATAATAAATTTTCTCAGCGGAAACCTTACTGCGCCGATGATTACAGAGACAGGCTGTATCGGGAACGGAAGAGCTGTGCCTATGAACACTGCTACCGAACCCCATTTGCCTATCCACCTGTGAAACTTGTGGAATTTTTCCCTCAATAAAAATACCAAAACTCTTTTTCCCAAAATCCACCCAAAAACATAGTCAAAAAAAAGCCCGATTGTAACAGCAATAATTGTTAGGCCTACAAGCGAAATTGCAGGATAGCCAAAAGAGTGATAATAAAGAAACAAAAGCTCCAGCGGAACCATTATGAAAAATAATGACCCAAAAAAACAGGCATAGAAAAGCCCAAGAAGCGTCCTTGTGCTTATCTCATTGAATATGTGCGAAACCATCACCCACACATAAGGGTTTTTTTGAAGTAAAATAAGAATTTCTTTTTGGTAGATAATAACAAGAGTATAGCAGACAGCAATAAGTGTTACGATGATGAATGTTTTGTCAACTGTGCCCATGCTCTCTCTTGGAATGGGCTTTTCTTTTTTCGGGGCTATAACCGGACCGCCATGATGATGTTTCATTAAGAATAAATCATGAAAGCCAACTATAAATAGTTTTCCAAGGAAATGGTTTTACTCCTTGACAAAACAGTTCTGAGCCGATACTGCGCTCAGTGTTGCTTTGTTTTTTTGAGATATTGCCATGCTCCGTGTTGTTTATTTTACTGATTCTGAAAAGGAGTCATACGCAGATATTGATGTTTAGATTGAGTACTTCGCTGGGTGGCAATGGCAGCCATTGCCACGCTTTGTGTAGCTTTTTTTAATGCTTCTTAAAATGAGTCACGTAAAGAAAAATAATCCAAACTAGTACTTCGCTTGGTGGCAATGACAGTATCAGCTATTATTTTATTGGCAGTATGGGCTTTGAGCTGGGTGGCAATGGCAATTGGGCAACATTTAAATAGCACTATAAATCACTCAATAATACAGGGGGATATAGTATAACCTGGCTAGAATAGGTGGCTCCAGTAATGGAGCGATGAGGCGCAAGCCGATGATTAACCTTAGGGTCTATCGCTTTGGTGAAGAGACCACCGGATCTGGGTTCGAATCCCAGTATCCCCACTTTTTTTTAAAAAAATGAGGTGAAAAAGGTTCTATGAAGTACGTCGAAGTAAAAAACCTCAAGAAAGCGTATTATTACAAAGGAAAAAAGATAGAAGCAGTTAGAGGAATATCATTTGACATAAAGAAAGGTGAAATTTTTGGTTTATTGGGGGCTAACGGCGCAGGAAAATCAACAACAATCAATATTCTTGCAGGGCTTCTTACAGAAGATTCTGGAACTATAAAGATTCTTGGAAAAGACCCAAAAGAAGACTGGGAATATGTCAAGAACAACATGAATATATCTACAGCATATTACCCTCTTTCGTCAATTCTCTCTATCGATGAAAATTTGAAGGTTTACGCAAAGCTTTACAATGTTAAAAACTATAAAAAAAGAATAGACGATTTGATAGGGATGTTTGGCCTGCAAAAGCTCAGGGGAAAAAGGGTTGGAAAGCTAAGCTCAGGCGAGCAGACAAGAGTTGCGCTCTGCAAG
>CAZLVM010000160.1:0-1671 GCA_964562875.1 uncultured Methanosarcinales archaeon
CCTAATGCGCCGTAAGTGCATGTATGTGAATCTCCGCAAACAACCAGTGAGCCTGGCCAGATTACCCCCATTTCAGGGTAAACAACATGGCAAACTCCATGGTTTTCTGCATCAGGTCCGAAAAACTTAAGATTGAATTCTTTGACGTTTTGTTCAAGCTGGCTGGCCATTACCTCTGCTTTTGGATCTTCAAAAGGTCTTTTTCTTTGATCTGCTTTTGTAGGTATTACATGGTCAAGAACAAAGAAAGTAAGGTCTTTTCTCCTCACATCAAGGCTTTCTTCTCTAATCCCTTCAAATGCAGGAGGGCTTGTTACCTCGTGGCCAACATGTTTTCCGACATAAATATGGTCCTGCCCTGACGGCAGTTCTCCTATCTTGTGCGCATTCCATACATTATTGAAAAAAGTATTTGTTGCCATTTTTATGCAGCCTCCTTTAATAATTCATCAAGTACCATTTCTGTCTGCTTCTGTGTTGGTACGCCGCTTGCTGTTGTCAGGTTTGGTATTCTTCCTGAAGCAAGAACTTTTGTAACAGCAGCTTCAATTCCTTTTGCAGCATCTGTCTTTCCTATGTGCTCAAGCATCATTGCTCCGCTTAGGATTGCTGCTATTGGGCTTACATTTCCTTTGCCATAGTCCTTTGGAGATGAGCCGTGTATTGGCTCAAACATTGATGTGCCATGGGGGTTTATACATCCTGATGCTCCAACGCCCATCCCTCCAAAGAGCGATGCCGTAAGGTCTGTCAGTATGTCTCCAAACATATTTCCAGTAACTATTACCCATCCGTTTTCCGGAAGTGGGTTGTTGATTAGCCAAGGCCCTACAAGCGCGTCTATGTGCGCATAGTTTGACTTAACAAGTGAATGTTCTTCTTTTGCTGCAATTTCATTAAAAACAGGCTGCCAAACCCCTGCTGAAACATTCTTCAGCACATTTGACTTGAATCCCATTGTAAGTGGCAAAGGATTCCTTTCCTCGCCTTCATTGATTGCAACTCCAAATGCATAATCCAAAACCCTCTCAACATCCTGGCTGCTGTATTCCATTACTTCAGTTGCAACAAGGGTTTTACCATCAGGCAAAGTTCTAAGGCTTCCATTCCCCCTGTATATCCCTGCAACTCCTTCCCTAACTACGATAAGCTTGTAGCCGTCTTTAAGTTCTGGGTGAAGCTTTCTTATCGGCGCGTCAACGCCTGCGTATAATTTTGATGGTCTAAGATTTATGTATTGGTCAAGGTCAAACCTCATTCTAAGAAGAACTCCCCCTTCAACTTCTCCATGATTCAGGTCAGGATGGCCAACAGCTCCAAACATGATTGCGTCATGACCTTTTAGCTCGCCAATAATAGAATCAGTAACAAGCTCTCCTGTCTTGACATAATGTTCCCCTCCGTGAGGATAGTGTGTTGTTTTTATCGTAAATCCGTATTTTTCACCTGCAGCGTTTAGAACTCTTTTTTCTTCTGCAACAACTTCTTTTCCAATAAAGTCGCCAGGCATCTCTGCAATGTTAACAACATCTTTAGTCATTTTGTATCATCCTCACGGTTGTTTAAACTGATTTAAACTTAATTTAGATAAGTTATTTGGAACTGGCTTAAATATATTTCCCGAAATTTGTCGTCTAAAAAAGTGATAACAGAAAAATTACATTTCTTCAG
>CAZLVM010000161.1:0-1633 GCA_964562875.1 uncultured Methanosarcinales archaeon
AGTATGTTAATCAAGGAAAAATGCTTGTTTAAAGGGGTGGTAAAATCACAGAAATATTCTTGAGGGTAGCGAGATCTTTCCCTAGCCTGGGGCTTAAGCTTAAGCAGGCTGGAATGAATGATACGCCTGAAGAATTCGTGAAAAAGACAGCTTTTGCTTCTTTTTACTTGACCACAACTGTTATATTTCTTGTCGGCGCGATTTTCCTGAAGCTTAATCTGCTATTAAGAGTTCTGTATTTTGTATTTCCAGTCCTTTTTATTTTCCTTTTTATTTATTTCATGCAGGTCCCTGAATACAAGATAAAGCTGAAAGAGAAAAATATAGACCGGGAGATTGTCTATGCCTGCAGGTTTCTTATCATAGAGCTTGAAAGCGGAGTCCCGCTTTACAATGCACTGAACAATGTTTCAAAGAGCTATAAGACAATAGGCAGGGCTTTTAGGGATATAGTTGAAGATATAGACCTCGGTTCTACAGTTGAGGATGCGATTGAGGATGCAATAACTCTTACTCCATCGCAGGATTTTAGAAAGGTTCTCTGGCAAGTACTGAACTCACTTAAAACCGGAGCCGAGGTTTCATCATCACTCAATGCTGTTGTAGATCAAATTACAAGGGAGCAGATAATCAAGGTCAGTGAGTACGGCAGAAAACTTAATCCAATAGCTATGTTTTACATGATGATTGCTGTGATTCTGCCTTCTCTTGGAATAACCATGCTGATAATACTTTCAAGTTTCCTTGCTTTTGAGCTAAGCCTTTTTGTGCTTATAGTTGCTGCTTTTGCTCTTGGCTTTATACAGTTCATGTTCATAGCAATGATTAAAACATCAAGACCGGCGGTGGAGATGTAATGTTCAGGAAAATTTTTGGCGGAATAAAAAATTATGTTGTTAATACCAAAGAAACTCTTACTAAATACAAGAAAATAGCATCCAAGGAAAAGGAAATAAAGAAAAAGCATAGGGAAAGGGCAAAGCTTCAGCGAAGGAAGATGCTTAGCAAGTATATTTCAAAAGCAGGAGTGACTATGGCTCCTAAAAGAATTAGAGAAATAATTTTCAAGTTTTGCATTGTGTTTAATTTTATAATATCAGTTTATTTGATATACTTTTTTGCTGTAAAAGGAGTTAATATTACATATCTTGTTTTTTTGATGTCTTTTGTATGGATTCTTATTTTCATACTTTTGTTGATAGTGATTTGGCTGATGTTTTATTTAATGCTGGATTTCAAAATTTTTAAGAGAAATGTAGGGATAGAAGAAGTTCTGCCTGATTTTCTCCAGCTGACTTCTGCAAATGTAAGAGCAGGGATGGCAATTGACAGAGCGTTGTGGTATTCTGTAAGGCCAAGGTTCGGGGTTCTTGCGCAGGAGATAGAGATAGTGGCAAAAGAAACAGTTGCCGGAAAAGATCTTAATGAGGCTCTTTTAGAGTTTACGCAGAAGTACGATTCCGACCTTTTGACAAGGTCTGTATATCTTCTTATTGAAGGTTTGAACGCCGGCGGAGAAGTAGGGGATTTGCTTAACAAGATTTCATCAAACATTAGAGAGTCAAGGCTTATGAGAAAGGAGATGGCTGCCAGTGTCATGACCTATGTCATATTCATATCATTTGCAACAATG
>CAZLVM010000162.1:0-1617 GCA_964562875.1 uncultured Methanosarcinales archaeon
TTGAGCACTTCCGTGTTTGCTTCGGTCTCAAAAACTTCTGAAAAAACCTTCTGCGCAAAGGCTTCAAGCATAGGCTTTCTTGATTCATCAACATCCATTGCATCCATCTCAACTTTAATTGTTGGGAGGTTTTTTGGATGGAGCATCCTCGTTTCTATAGCTTTCCATGCATACTGAAACTCTGTTTTATCCATATCTTCACGCGTGCCTGCGTTGCGCTCTCTTGCGTACACAACAGCTGAATGGTCTCTCACATATCCAACCATAGTCCTTTCAAGAATTCCAATTTCTGAACAAACATCTTCAAGCTTTTTTGAGGGAAATGCTTCGTCAATATCTTGTTTTGTTTGATTGTTTACAAAAACAATTCCTCTTCTTACCCTTTCAACATTTGCTCTTGGCACGCCATTTCTTTTTCCGCCTCCATTTCCGCTTGAGCATCTGGTAAGCTTTAGGAAAGGAAGCTCGAAATACGCAGCATTCTTTGTGCACTGCATCGCAATAAATTCTCGTGTATTGTCAACATGAACTGCTGCCACAAGGGAATGCATGCTTCCTTTTTTTGCGCTTTTTGGCTTTTGCTGCTGTCTTTGCGCAGAGGGCATGCCCTGGGTTTCCCTCATTTTTGAAAAGCTTAGCGCGAGCGAATAATAAACAATATTGGCAACATACCTATTTTCTCCAAGAGGCGGCAAAGAAGCCAAATCATTTCCCCCGCTAATCTCCCATGCACTGTATGCCCTGAAATCATCATAAAATCTTGTGAATTCCCTGTTTGCATCTTCACATTCAAATCTGTTTGCCATGTTTGCAAGCCCGAGAAAGTTTTCCCATCTGTCGGGTGCAATAAAATTTTCCTGGAGCCATCCCAAAACAGTTCCCCATGCTACTGTCTTAAAATCAGGGGTTGCTGCCTGGATTCTTTTTTCAGCCAGCTCAAGGTATTCATGAGTTGTTCGGGCAAACTCTGCTTTTGTGTCCATTTTGGATTCTTCAAAGCACTGCCCCATTAGCATGTGAAAAAGTGTTTTTCCATTTTCAGGAGCTTCAGGATTCATATAATCAGGATGAAAAAGCTGGTCTTTTGCAATCTTGAAAGAAGCATATCTTTCATCCCCTGCCCTAAGCAGTCTTTCCTCTATTCCTGCTATGCCTTCATAGAATGTCCACTGGTAAACTATTTTAGAACCACTGCCTGCGTACTGCCCGCTATCAGCAACAGAAACATCAACAAGCCCTTTCCCATCAGCAGGCCTTATTCTTACCTGGTCCTTTGCTCCTCCAAAGGTGCACCCAAACGGAGTATGAAATAAGTAGTTCTCCATTCTTCACTCACTCCTCTCACTATATATTGGTATTGGCATAGGCAGGAAAACCTCTCGTGGTTTATAAAGATTCTGCACGACAGAGCTTTATTTGCAAAACCTTTAATAACAACATGCCCCACAATTATATCATGCCAAGAATGTTTCCAAATTTTGAGGAAATAGAAATAAAGGACGCTTTCAAGGAAAGGTTTGAACAGCTTACAGACTGGGAAGAATTCAAAAAATACTGCCTTAGCTTTTTGAGAAGAAGCATAAGGGTAAACACACTTAAAATTTCTATTGAAGAACT
>CAZLVM010000163.1:0-1611 GCA_964562875.1 uncultured Methanosarcinales archaeon
TTCAGGCAGCGACTCAATAACTCCGCTAAGGTAAGTCCCTTCTTCTGCCATAGCCGTATCATAAATTTTTCTTACTGCGCTGAATTTTATTTTTCCCATTTTGGCAACTCTTGCAAATTTTCCAAGATTTTTTGCGCCAGCTTCGCCAATAGCGGAATCCCATCCAAAAAATTGGAAATAATGTGGGATAATGCCTGAATTAAACTTGCTTTGCGGGTGCATCTCAAGAAATTCAGCCAATGAGCTAAAAAAGTTTTCAGCATCCTGCGATGATGTTCTTCCATCTTCTGCTCTATAAATCTTGCTGAACCATTCATCGTAATATGCAGCTGCAGCCTTAAAATCAATTTTCCCTTGAGGGGCTCTTCTTAGCACAGGCATAGGGTCCATGCATTTGGAATTTTCCCTGATCCACTCAAAAACCATGGAGGCATCAAATTTTTCAGCAGGTACTGCATCAAGGATATTTTCAATGCTGTAAAATGCAGAATTCCCTGCTCTGCTTGCAAGAGGGCTATGTATTTTTGAAGCGTCAACAAAATCAGGAAACTGAGGGGTTGCTGTTGTTTCAACATGCGCCATCTCAATAAGTTCAATGCCTTCATCTACTGTAATTTTTTGCTCTCCAACATATTTTTTATTGACAATAACTGGCACTTCCACTCTTCCAGAGATAATGCCTTTCTTCCTTTCTTTTGCATAATCTTCATTTCTTTTTCCAAGCATCCTGATACTTTCTTCTACATATCCTTTTGCATCTCTTGCGCCAAGAGAATTCAAGAACTCAAAAACTTGTTTAGGTTCTAATCTTCTATAGTAAAGCGCAATAAATAGGAGTTCAACATTTGCCAAACTGTTTGCTTTTCCTGGAATGCATACTGTTGTGAATTCATTGTCAAGAGTCATGCCAACTCCTCTTGAACGCCGTATCCATCCGCTTTCTTGAGGGAGCATTTGCCTGTAAAAATCGAGAATATTTTCAGGAAAATTTACTGCAATCTTGTCAAAAAGGCATGCATTTTCAGGAAGATTTCTTTCAATGCTTAAGTCTCCTGATATAATGCTTAGGGTATCCTTGCTAATATCAAAATTACGAGAAAGTCTTAAAGATTCTTCTTCAGTAAGAGGGATATTGCATTTGTACTCAATTTGACTGAGGAAAAGAAGCGGAAAAATGAAATTGTTATCCTTAAACTGCTTTCCAGTCCATTCATGCTCAAGCTCAAACAAATCCTGGAGTATGGCAAAAAGAAAATATTTTCCGTCCATTAATCCTTTAAAGGAAGATGATTCTGCAACAGCTTTTACCAGCGATTCATTAGCAAGCCGGTCTAATGCTGTCCGGCAGTAGGCTTGTCTTTGTAGAACATTTCCACTAAAATCCGTCCAGTTCATGGATTTAGATTCTTGCTTTGCAATCTCTCCTGCAATTAATGCAATGTCTTCCTCTGTTTTGATATCTCTAATAGAAACAGGTTCCAAATCAGCTGCAAAATCTTCTGCGCAGGCGTTATCTATTCCTTCAGCCAACGAAGAATTTACTCTCTGTTCGATTGTTCCTTGAACACTGCTGTAATGCATGGCTTTTCTTGCAATGCCCTGCATCCACTC
>CAZLVM010000164.1:0-1608 GCA_964562875.1 uncultured Methanosarcinales archaeon
CATGCACTCTTGACAGAGAATGGAGCTATGGAACTAAGAGGGTTTGAAACAGTAAGAAGAGACTGGAGCCCTATAGCAAAGGAAGTTCAGAAAGAAGTGCTTGACATTGTTCTTAAAAAAAATGAGCCTGAACGAGCGCTGAAATATGTAAAAAAAATGGTAAAGGAACTGAGAGAGCATAAGATAGGCCTTAGCAAGGTTCTGATGTCAACACAAATTAAAAAAGAAATTGCAGATTATGAATCAATGGGTCCTCATGTTGTTGCGGCGCAAAGGATGGAGAAAAAAGGCATTAAGGTTGTTCCAGGGATGGTTATTAGTTTTGTTGTTGCAAAAGGAAAGGGGAAAATAGGGGATAAGGTAAAGCTTCTTGATGAGGTAAATAAAGAGGATTATGATTCTGAATATTACATAAACAACCAGATAATTCCTGCTGTTGAGAAAATTCTTTCTGTTCTGGGCTATGCAAAGGATGATATCATATCAGACCACGGCCAGTCAAAACTTGGAAGATTTATTTGACTCTAATACTCAAGAACTTCTTTTAGCTGCATAAGAATACTTGCAAGCATTATCATTGCTTCATCCCTGTCATATTCTCCTTTTTCTTTCCATTTGTCTAGCAATGGGGCAAATTCTTTTTCCCTTCCAAGATGCCTTCCAAATACATTAAGATATGCAAATAGCGGAGAGCTCCTGCTTTTGTCTGAGTTTGGGTGGTGCATTTTTGCAATGCTTATCTCCAAAGAATCTGATGGAGAAAGAACCTGTTCAGGAGCTTTTCCAAAATAATCATCATAGACAGCATCCTGCGGGTCTGTTGGAAAAAGAACATCATGGTAGCCTGCCTGTGTTGTGATTGATGGTCCTCCGCCAACTCCAATGAATGCTAATCTGTCTGCAGCATTGCCTCCAAGCTGATTAAAGACATACATTGACTGGAGAAGAAAACTGTCAATATCCCTTGCATTAAGAAGCATTATTCTTGACGGGCTGTCTTCTTCTGTGATAAGATTTCCTCCCTGGCTTAGAAATAATGAAAGGTATCCTTTTTCTTCTTCCGCATACTGTTCGCCTTCTGCACTGGTTCTATGGTATGAGAATCTGCCTAATGAGTTTACAGCCTGCCTAAACGTTTCATCACAGGTAATGCCGCTAAGTTCCGCCCTGGTTTTTAGTTCGTGCGATGCTGTTACTGATACGCTCATTCCAGGAAAAAATGTTTTTTGTATTGCATGAATTGCTTTTGAATATCTTTCAGCAGTCTCATGATGGGCAATATCCATTGCATCAATGCTTTCTTCCGGCATGCCAATTCTTCTTGCATTGGATGTCCTTACAAACATGTATTCTGCAGTTGGAAGCATGAAATTAACATTTTTTGAAAAGTGAGATGCAGTTTCAAGGATATTGAAAATTTTTGCAACCCTTCCTAAAGTAGGCTCAAGTCCTGCAGCAGAAAGGTCAAATTTGAATTTTTCAGGATGCCATTTTTTTGGGAATCCCTTTTGTCCAAATGTTCCGTAAAGGCTCCAATCGCCTTGAGGGTCAATATTTTTGGCATGAGCCACAAGTCAAATCTATGCTCGTCATCATATGTAACACAAA
>CAZLVM010000165.1:0-1605 GCA_964562875.1 uncultured Methanosarcinales archaeon
CGGGACTCATATAATATGGAGTGCCTAGACTTGCTTGTGTCACTGAAGAAACATTCTTTGAAAAATGTTCCACATTTCGGGATATTCCAAAATCCGATACTTTCACAATTATTTTGTTACCATCTTTGCATAAAAGAACATTTTCGGGCTTTAGGTCCAGGTGAACTAAACCTGCATTGTGGATTGCCTTAACACCAAAACAGGCCTGCCTGAATAATTCTAGGCCTTCGGATACTCGATGTTCTCTGTTATGTTTGTTTTCATTCAGCCAAGATCGCAAACTTCCTTCTTCAGCATACTCCATGGGCAGGATAACAAAAGAAAGACCTTTATAATCAACCGTGTGGATATCATATGTCCTTATGATATGAGTAAAATCGTTAATGCGGTCTCTCAGTCGTAACTCCTGCCGCAGTTGTTCGGCAGCTGCCTGAGTCTGGCCGGAACCGGCAACTACAACTTTCAGAGCAACATCACTGCCATGTTCGCGGTCATGAGCCTGATAAACACTGCCAAAGCCGCCAACTCCAAGCCTGTTCTTTATAGTAAACCGTCCAAGTAATTCCTCGCCCTCAGACAAGGGTACTTCATTGCTATTTGGGCCCTCAGTAAGAAATGTTCTGCTGATGTCATTGCTAGATGTTTTTGTTTTAACCGAATCTTGTCCTTGTGTAGGAGTAGCCCATCCTGATAAAGGTGCTTGGCACTTGGGACAAAATTTCCACTTTGGCTTAACCACTCTTTGGCACTGGGGGCATAACCGGGCGATAGGTTTGCCACAATTCGGACAGACCTCAAAGTTAGGTTCCAACGGCTCACCGCAATTCTGGCATGTAATGATCGAGCTTTCGTCACTCATTTGTGAAAACCTTTATATATCTTCTCTAATATTCATCATCTGTTCGAGCCAAACTCTTGCCTCCCAATTGGCTAATACTCTCAATTGATACTTTACCAATATTCCTTAGCCAATTCTTGCTGTCAGAAGAACGCTGTAATTTCAACCATGCTTTTTCAACCTGCTGATTATGCTTCCTGGCTGACATTTCCGTAGAGATCGTTAATAGCTTTGTATCGAAAAATTCATAAGGAATAAGTTCTGAGCCCCGGGTAGTTGAATGAATTCCCAGTGCAAAGGCTATGGGCATATCTGTCTTGTTCAAAGACACATATATCCACGTTGTATCTTTTAGTTCTTTGCCGGTAAAGAGCCGCCCCTGTGATAATCCAACGGAGTAAGTAGCTGGCTCGTATTTTTCTACAGCCATTGAAATCGAATTGACTGCATCCTGAGTGTTTAAATGGGTATTAAAAAACAATGTTTTTCCTGTCTTAACTACTACCCGCCAGGAAAATTTCTTATTCAGAATTGTATATTTCCCCAACTCCTGGAGAACCTGGCCTTTTTGCATAAGGTCGCCACGTACATCCTTTTCCGAGCAAAGATGCATCAATGGGTCTGACTGTAAGCTGTCAATCTGTTCTTTTACATCAAGGTAATTTTCATCTATTTGCAGAATCTTTTTGAAATAGTCTTGTGCAAGGCCCGGCTCTTTGAGCTTCCGCAACAGTTTCCCTAACGCATACAGTGACGGCAGGGCTTCT
>CAZLVM010000166.1:0-1585 GCA_964562875.1 uncultured Methanosarcinales archaeon
AAAATTAGCTATCTTTATGTTAGGTGATTTCTCAATCCATCCTTTTATTTCAAGAGCCTGGTAGATTAATCCTGTTATTATTGCTATGACTATTGCAAATATGATTATTAACAAAGCTTTCATCCCAAAAAAGCTGAACAGCAAAATAGTAATGGGCAGGTTTGCCCATGGTGATGCAAGAAGAAATGCTATAACCGCAGGTATTGATGCCCCTTTTTTGTACAACTCTATTGCAATTGCAAGAATGCCGTGAGAGCATGCAGACATCAAAAATCCAAGTATCACTGCATTGAATATTGTTGCCTTTTTATGCGCTGAAAGATATTTTGAAATGTATTCTCTGGGTATAAACGCGTCAACAAACCCTCCGATGAACAAACCAAGAGGTATTGCCCACCAAATAAGCTTGAAATAATCCACAAACGCATCAAATACCGGATTAAGAAATTTGTAATAGTATGATGCAATCAAAACAATAACTGTGATTAATGTGACAAGCCAAAATCTTTCCCTATACCACTTTGTTGGCTTCAGAGAACAGCTTGGGCATGATGCCCTGCCAAGATTGTGCATCTTCTCATATTTCCTTAGACAGGTATGAGAGCAAAACCACTTTCCATGAGCCTTGTGAACCCCTTCCATTCCGCAGATTGGGTCTATTCTCTTTTCCATGAAAAGTTTTTTGGATTTGTATTATTTAAACTTATTCTTTCAAAAGCTTTAAAAAAGGAACAGGATATTTTAGCATCATGAAAATAAAAGCAGTAGGATTGTTTTCCGGCGGGCTTGACAGCGCGCTTGCAGTGAAGCTTATCCAAAAGCAGGGAATAGAGGTTATTGCGCTTAATTTTATCAGCCCTTTCTGCACCTGTCTAGGTGAAGGCTGCTCTATTGTGAAGCTTGCAAAATCTCTTAATGTCCCAATCAAAGTAATAAATAAAGGAACAGAATACTTGAAAATATTAAGGCATCCAAAGCACGGCTATGGCAAGAATTTGAATCCCTGCATTGACTGCAAAATACACATTCTGAAAGGGGCAAAGAAGTTTGCAAAAGAAATTGGGGCGAAGTTTGTGTTTACAGGAGAAGTTCTTGGACAAAGACCTATGTCACAGCACTACAAGGCATTAATGCTTATAGAAAAAGAGGCAGGGCTTGAAGGAAAAGTTGTTAGGCCTTTGTCAGCAGGACATATGCCTGAAACAGAGGCAGAAAAGAAAGGGTGGATTGACCGAAAAGAGCTGCTTAGCTTTGAAGGAAGAAGGAGAACACCTCAAATTGACCTTGCAAAGAAATTCAAGATGGATGGATTCATGTGCGGAGGGTCAGGATGCAGGCTAACAGACAAAAACTATTCAAATAGGTTAAGGGATTTGTTTGAAAATAAAAAAAGAGCCAGTATTGAAGATGTTCAGCTCTTGAATTTTGGAAGACATTTCAAGAAAGGAAAAAGCAGAATAATCGTCGGAAGGAATGAAATGGAAAACAACCAGATTACAAGGCTGAAGCAAAAAACAGATTATGTGTTTGAAGCAAAGAATGATATAGGGCCTGTTACACTGCTAAAAGGTCCAAAAACAAAAGA
>CAZLVM010000167.1:0-1572 GCA_964562875.1 uncultured Methanosarcinales archaeon
AATGCTGCAATAAACAAAGGATTGCATGGTATGACAATTGCCCCAAAGAAAAACCCGTACACAAATGCATCAAACAATGGGTTCTTCATTACAGGCGCATTAAACCTTGGCAAATACTTTCCAATTTCAATATCAAAAATAAGAAAAATACTGATTATTGTAAGTATTGCAAATGCTATCGGTGAAATAATCCCAATAACATTTGTCAGCGAAACCTCCAGAAGGGTTGTGAATATCAGCCCAAGCAGGAACATAAATATAATCACTCCGACAGTCACTATAATTCCAAACATTACAAGAAGCTTTTTGTTTTCCCTGTCGCCTAATTTGCTTGCAAGATATGCCAAAAATCCTGGATAAAGTGGGAGAACGCATACTGCTGTTAATGGGGTCAAAAGTCCAAGAACAAATGCTGTGAAAAATTCTGTTAAAAATCCTACCATTTTAGCACCCCTTGCTGATTTCCTTTTTCAGGTCATCAGCTGATTTCACGCCTCTTCCAAGGAGCCTTGCTGTCTGGTCCGCACATATCAGAACAACAGGCGCCCCAGGGGCATTCACTATGTTTATTCCAAACTCGTCTATCATTGATTTTGTTGCCTCTGCAGGAGAAATTGCAAACCTCCAGTTGTACGCATACCTCGCCGCATGCATTTTTACCTTTGCAGCATCCTCATTAGGGTCTGTGTCAAGGGATACTGATACAATGCTGTCTCCAAGCTCTTCATGCAGTTCCATTATCTCATCCTGTTGCCTCTTGCATGTAGGGCACCATACTGCAAAACTTTCAAGAAGGACAGGTTTTCCTGCAAAATCGCTGATTTTGAATTTTTCCCTGGTCATGACTTCTGTGAACTCAATATTTCTCCAGTTGTCTGCTCCTATCTCCTCTATCATTTCCTGAATCATACCTATCTTTTCTTCTGATATTTCTTCCATCATCTCTTCTGTCATCTCCTCATCCATCATTCCGTCACCCATCATGTCTTCAGCTATTTCTTCATGAGTCATTGTCTGAGCGCATCCTGTTGCGAGAACAGCAATAATAATCAATGCAATCATGTTTTTCATTTTATTATACCTCTTTTTACTGATTTTTCAAATATTTTCAGCGTTGCAATCTGAGGCCTTGTCAGATGTATAACTTTTCTTTTTGCCTTTATTTTTTTTATTGCTTCTGATGTTGTCATGCCCTTAAGGATAAAGTATGCTGCAACAAGCACAGGGCTTCTCCCGTGCCCTCTTTGGCAGTGCACATAAGTCTTTACTTTGCTGTCAACCAAATTCTTTATTGTTTTTGCTCCAACAAGAAGCTGTTTTTGAGTAGGCGCCTTATGGTCTGTTACAGTCAGCCAGTGGAATTAGTTAACTCCGTAAGGAGTATCTAGATTTTCCTTCTCAAGAGATATATCTGCATTTACCCCTTTCTTTAGAAGGGATTTTTTGAAATGCATCTGGCAGCATTGGTTTGTCCCTATGTATATGTATTCGGTTATCTTGCTGTACTCAAAAGGCACGTGCGTTGGATGATTTATGTATTTCATCTTTCATATACAGGACCATCAACATCTG
>CAZLVM010000168.1:0-1571 GCA_964562875.1 uncultured Methanosarcinales archaeon
AATTATATAATTTATATATCCCTCTGTGCGGACATTGTTTACTTGTTGGCACACACGGCTGGCGCGGCACTCGCACCACCTTGTTTGCTGCTTCTTTTGCCAAGATTAATTGACTTGACCGGCTGGCCAAAGGCTCGTTAGGCGGCGCCAGCCGTTAAGTAAACAATGTCTTCTAAAACTGTGTTATCCGTTTATTATTTCCCTTCGATGGAATAATTCGTTTCATCTTTATTAAGCCTCTGCCTTCATTTTGCGTTGAAAGGCTTGTTCTGGGGTTTCTAATGCCTCGAATCTTAAGCTAAGATGAGGTCTTATCTCATTATACCAGGTTAAGAATTCTTCTTTACTGGTAAAAGCCTGCCTGTGTCTTTTGTAGATTTGGAACCATTTCTCTACTTTTCCATTGCTTTGAGGGTGTTTGATTTTGCAAAGAATCTGCTTGATTCCTTGAGATTCAAGGAATGCTTTAAATCGTGATTCTCCTCCAAGATTATGGATGAATTGAGCGCCATGATCGCTGATACATTGTTTTATTTTTCCATGCTTAAGTGCTTGTTTCATGCCTTCGATGGACCAGTCAGTAGTTGCGTTTTCAACCTCTAACAAAGCCAGCATTTTCCTGCTGGCATCATCGATAACAGCAAAAACCCATTCTTCTTTTACTGGATCATAATACCAGTCAATATGCACAGCCGTCAGGCTGTGTCGTCGTTCGTACCTAATCCAGTCTTTCTTGCGCTTATGTTGCTTTGCAAGTGGTTTGGCAAAACCAAGAGATATCATTATTTTGTGAATCCTATTATGGTTGATCCGCATACCATAATCTCTGTCAATAATCCTTCTAAGAGTTGATGCGCAAACCCTGTACTTTTCATACGCCTCTTTCACAATCCTGACCTCTTCATCACTTATAGGCTTAGCAGGCCTACCATTATGTTTACCAATCTCAGGAATCTCACCTGTTTGAAGGTAATCAGTATACAATTGGTTAACCCTTCTAATGCTAATTCCCGCGATTTTCCGCGCCTGATAGGTTGTCCAACCATCATTCTTACGCCTAAGCGTCTCTAACAACTTGTTTCTGGTGAGTTTCATATCCTGATTTAACTCACCGTAGGGAAATAGTTTCCGGATAACACAGTAAAGGTTTTTGTTTTTTGGCTTTTCAGGCGCTGCAAGCCCAGATTTTACTCATTTCAACTAAAAATATATAACTTATAAGGTAAATCTTTTTATATTAGTTACAACTTAACAGTAATAAAATGGTTGTCGGTGAACTTTCAGAAGTAGCAGAACTGTCGCAAAGGGCATTTTCCAGCAAGAACAAAGAGAACAAGATATATTGCTTGACCAGCGCAACGGCCGCAAAAAGAGATGCATACCTGGAAGAACTAGAACTCAACAACGCGGCAATAAGGCGACCCAAAGACCAGTTCTGGCAGGTGTATCGCAGAGTTGCGAAAGAATACAATTCCTTGTCTATACGCAGCCCATTTATGGATGTACTCTGTAGGGAGGTAAAAGAAAATACTGATTTTTCAATGATTACACTTGTCGCAGAGATAGCCCGT
>CAZLVM010000169.1:0-1564 GCA_964562875.1 uncultured Methanosarcinales archaeon
TAATTTTTTATTTTATTTTTTTATATTGGGCCATGGTGAACCCGAAGTTCATCATGAGATAGGCTACTCAAGACTGCTATGTAAAATAGAGGAAAAAAATGTCAAAAGCAAGAATAAAACTAGCAAGCACGGATATAGACAAGGTCAATCAGACCTGTGCATATATCCAGGACATAGCAGATAAAACTGGAGTTGTTCTTCGAGGCCCAATACCTCTTCCTACTAAAAAATTAAAGGTCACTACTCGTAAAACTCCCTGCGGTGAAGGAAAAGAAACCTGGGAAAGATACGAGATGAGAATTCATAAACGACTAATTGACCTTGGCATTGATGAAAGAGCTTTAAGGCTGGTCATGAGGGTTCCAATCCCAGAAGGCCTTAACATCGAAATCGAGATGATTGAGGATTGATTAATTCTTATGGAAAATTCTTATGTTTCTTCCCACAGTGCTGAATATCTTTCTGAAGAGGCTGAGCCTCCTCCTAAGCATGAAAACCTTGAGTTTATTTACAATCTTATAAGGGGAATTTCCAGGCATGAGCATATCCATGTTGAATACCGGCATTTTGACAGTTCAATAGGGATATACATAAAGGACAGAAGCAGTTCAAGATCATGGACATTCGCATTCCTAATAAATTCAGAACTTAAGCTTGGCTGCAACAAGCATTTTGCAACAAGAATGGGCTGTTCAGAAGTTGACCTTGAGCGAATAAGCCAGGCTCTTGAAGGAATAGGATTCAATGTTTCTGAAGAAAACAATCTTCCTGCGCTTCTCATGAAAAATTAAATAGTAAGTATCAGAATGGGCAATTATCCTCTTCTATTTTTTCTTCTTCAGTCAGTTCCCGCTCATAGGTTCTTCTGTATATTTCATCCCCTCCAATAGGTTCATGTTCAAAAATAGTTTTTGGCGAAGCAACTTTCCCTTCCAGGCCAAAACCCCCTAAGAAGTGAGATTCATCAGCTATTCTTTCATCTGTTTTGATTAAAATATAAGGAGAGTTCCACTTTTCTTTCTTGTATTTTTTGACAACTACACCAGGATGCCATGCCCCTTTGAAATAGGCTTTTACCCTGTCCCCAACATTAAAATTTCTAGATGCAAAATGTTCTATTCTTTTTGGATACCATTTATCATCTCCCATATGAAAGTATATGTTTAGAAGATATAAAAATATTAGGCATTGCTTTCTAAAATCTTTATATATCACTTAACATTTGCTGTTTTTATGGCAATACACGCTCCTGGCTATGTTGAAGAAGCATTCGAAAGAGGCGAATGCGCAATAGGCAGATTTTGGGGGCAGACTCACTTCTATGTGCCTCAATATGTTGCTGAAAAGGTTGGCGAAGAAAGAATCATGCAATTTGCAGCAGATATTTTCACAAAAGAAAGGCTTGATAAATTTAGAACAAAAATTAACCAAGGCCCAGGATACATCTCAATGGAGCTTCCAAGCGTTCTTGACTCAAACCAAGAAGCAAACCCTGAAATTCATTTGCCTAATGATCTTGCAAAGAAAATAATGGATTGTTATAGAGAATAATTTCTACTGATTA
>CAZLVM010000170.1:0-1564 GCA_964562875.1 uncultured Methanosarcinales archaeon
CGCATATGACATACATATCTTCCTGGTATTGTCTTCAGAATCATCTTCTCCCAGAATTATTTCATACGGAAAATCTGTCTTTTGCCCCAGTATGCCGTCCAAGCATCTTTCAATATATTTCTCATGGTTATAGCTGGCAACAATTACACTGACCAAAGGGTCTTTTGCAACATTGTTCTCATATTCTATGACCGGATATTTTCCTAACATCTCTTTCATGTCAACCTTATACCTTCAATTTCTTTGCTATTTCCGCCCCTGAAGAAGCACATATCCTGATAATGCTACAGATCCTTTTTATCTCTTTTTTCCCTATCGCAGTTCCCGTGGGAAGAGCCAAAACTTGTTCGGATTTTTTTTCGGTCTCAGGCAGAAGAACCCCCGCATTGGGATAAAGCGACCTGTATGGCTCCATTTTATGACATCCGGGATAAAAATATCGCCTTGCGATCACATTATCAGCGTGTAATATGTCAACTACCTGGTCTCTGGAAAGATTTATCTTGTTCTCGTCTACTTCCAGTATTATGTACTGATAATTATGCTGCTCCGCCTCATTATAAGTAAGCAGCTTTATCCCTTCTATTTCCGCTAATTCTTTCTCGTAATATTTATAATTTTTATAATTTCTGTCTATGAAATGCCGTATGCTCTCCAGTCCCGTTAATCCCATAGCGGCAGGAACTTCACTCATTTTGCCGTTTGTCCCTACGTAAATAACATTATCGAACCCTGAAAACCCAAAATTCTGCATAAGCCTTATCTTCTGAGCAAGCTCATCATTATTAGTAACAACTGCTCCCCCCTCAAAAGTATTTAAAAATTTGGTGGCATGAAAGCTTAACACTTCAAGTTCTCCAAAACTCCCCACCATTTGTCCTTTATAGGAACAGCCAAAGCTATGTGCTGCGTCAAACAACAACTTAAGATCGTGTTTTTTTGCAATGTTCGTTAAGCTCTCTACATTACAAGTTCTGCCCCACAAATGGACCCCTATAATGCCCGTTGTTTTGGGAGTAATAAGCCTTTCTATCTTCTCAGGATCTATAGTGTACGTGTCAGGGGCAATATCGCAAAAAACCGGAGTTATCTCTTGCCATTGAAGTGCATGAGCTGTAGCTACAAAGGTAAATGATGGAACAATAACTTCTCCTTTTAAGCCTAATGCCCTGATCGCTATCTCAAGGGCTATTGTTCCATTGCACATCGCTATGCAATGCTTTACCTTTAATTTTTCAGCAACTTTTTCCTCATTCCCTTTTTCTGCCCATTTTTCTTTTTGCTTTTCAAGATCCGCAATTCTTTTTAATTCTTTTTTCTCAGCTTCACGTTTAGCTTTTCTTTCAATCTCTGCAATCTTTTCTTTCCTAACTCCATGATCTGACAATTCAATCCTTAGCTTTGTAATCTCTTCTTTATGATCCTCTAATTGAGTATCCTTACTTTCCAATTCATTCGCATATTCTTGTCCTAATTGAATCAATTTTGAATTCATTTTAGCAACACTTTGCTTTAACTATGCAAAAACTCTAGAATCTGTTCTTTGTTCAACAAGGATTTGTTT
>CAZLVM010000171.1:0-1562 GCA_964562875.1 uncultured Methanosarcinales archaeon
TGAATTTAATTTTGTCTGACTCTACTAGTCCGGCATCTTTTCTAAGTATCTGTACCCTTCTCTTAACCTCATTTACCATGCCTTCTTCATAAAGCTGTTCATCGATTTTTTTATCAATGTGAATTGTACCTTTCTCAAATTCAGAGCTGGAGAGCTCACCAGAGGGTTTTTCTTCCAGAGTTTTGAGCTCCTTAACATTTGTAAGGGAAAGAATGGTTTTCTCAAACGCATTTACAGCATCAATAACTTCATGAGATTTGGTCTCTACATAAAGAGTTCGAATGGGCCATCTGACCTTGATTCCGGCTTCTTGTCGAGCTAGCATAGCAGTTGATACAACTTCCTTAAGATTTTCTACCTGCTTTTCATAAAGAACATTGATGTCAGCTTCATTTGAAGATTCAAGTACCAGAAGGAATAGAGATTCTTCTCCTTCAAATTTCTTATAGAATCTCTGGTAAAGGCTTTCGCAAAGCAGTGGACAGATACAACTGAGCATTTTCAAAGATGAGAGCATCACATGATAAACAACATAGAGTGCAGCTTCGGCATTTTCACCTTTTGAAATTCTTTCTTTGGCTAGTTTCATGTAAAATCTGCTGATATCTTCGACGATAAATGAACGGAGTATTTTTGCTGCTTTGTTAAGTTCATACGTCTCAAATGAATTTCTAAATGATTTCAAAGTGGAATTAAGGCGGCTAAGCATCCATTTATCAAGAGGCTCCAGCTCAACTTCCTCGATTTTTTTCTTTGGATAAAACCTTTCCAAAAACGAGATCATATTTGCAGCGATATTGAGATCAGACGAGGCCTTTTTCATCTCAACCCAACTGAATTTGAGCTCATCCCATACAGTATTGCTAATGCTCCAAAGCCTGAAACTATCAGCACCATATTTTTCTAGAATCTGTTCGATCGGAATGAAGTTACCCAGTGATTTGCTCATCTTTTCTCCGTGCTCATCCACAAAGAATCCATGCATGAGCAAACGCTTGTATGGACACGCCCCTTGCCTTACGACACCAGAGCCTAGAAGAGAATAGAACCATCCACGAATTTGATCTTGTCCTTCGAGGATCAGATCAGCACGCTCTCCATATTTCTTAGCCTCTTCTGGATTAAGAGATGCCCAAATGGCATTTCCAGAATCAAACCAAACATCAAGAACATCAGGAACACGCTTCATTTTCTTGCCGCATTCGCAGTCAAGTTCGACCTCATCGATATAGGGCCTGTGGAGTTCCTCTATTTTTGGAATCTCATCACGAGAACCTATTACTCGGATTTTTTCACATTCGCATTTCCAGATAGGTAGTGGGATACCCCAGTACCTCTGTCTTGAGATGCACCAGTCAGGAGCATTTGTAACAAACTCCTTGAATCGTTCTTTTGCAAAGCCAGGATGCCATTCTGTTTTATCAATTTCATTGAGCATCTGATCTTTTATTTTTGAAATTGAAACAAACCACTGGTTTGTTGTAAGGAAGATAAGAGGAGTTTTGCATCTCCAGCAATGAGGATATCTGTGTTTTATTCGAGCTTCATAGAGAAGGGTGCCA
>CAZLVM010000172.1:0-1552 GCA_964562875.1 uncultured Methanosarcinales archaeon
ACAAGCACAAACGGGCTTTTGAGGTGAACCCTCTTGAAATCCTGCATCGGCTTTCTTAGGTTTTTGTAATGATTCACATCATTGCATGAGGCAATTTCTGTGAATTTTTTTATTGCAGAATCATAAAGTGTTTTGTCTTTTTTTGACAGCTTCATGAGCTTTTTCTTCAGTTTATCCTCTATAGCAAATTCATGCATTTTCTATTTCTTTTTTTAGTTCAGAGACGCTCTTGTAGGTTTTGAACCTGCCTTTCTTTTCAAGAGACTTTATTTTCTTGACAAACTCAGGCCTTAGCTTCGGCTCAAGAAGGTCTTCCCCAAACCTGTCAATGACAAAGTTGACAGCTTCAGACTTGTTCTTGAGGCCGTATTTTCCCTTTACAATTGTCAATACTCTGTCCTCAAATTCCCCTATGTTGATTATTGCCTGCACCATGTTATCACCCGTATTATGTTTTATTATAAAACATAATAAAAGGTTAGTATATAAAGATATTGATTTCATTCCTTAATGCTTAGAAATTGCGTTTATATGGGTTTGCCTGCTTTTCCCGGAAGCTATTCAAAATAATCTTCATAAGAGAAATTGCCTTCTCTTCCTTTGTATGTGCAGGTTCCTTTATCTTCTATGACATTATCATCTAAGAAATCTCTTAGCTGATTTACGAAAGAGTTGCAGTCTGAGCATCTTTTGAAGTCTGTCTCAACCTCAACATCAAACTCTCTGTCATTAATCTTGATTAGCTTTGTGGGAACTTCAGCCTTTTCCCTAAAATAGTTGTAAATTGCAGTTATGAAGCCGTTATCTGTGAAATATTCTGAAAGGGTTATGTGCAGTGCGCACTTCTTCGGCGCAAAAGAGTTGACAACCTGCCTCTTTATTCTTATGCACCTCTGCTTTAGCATCTTTTCCTGATTTTCCCTCTTTGCTTCTATGACATGCCCTGGCAGTTTAAGGCTTCCATCAGGATTAAATTCAACTTTCATAAGAAGATGTTTTTAGGATATAGCTTATAAACTTTTTCACTGTTCATCAACATGGGCTATCTGCGCCCTCAAAGAACTTAGTAATTTCTCTCGCAACTGGTATTACCCTTGAATTTCTTATTATCTTGTCCAAGCCTTTTCCATCATAAGGTATATGATACCTTTCTCCAAACACTGCAACAATCTTGACCCCTGCATCCTGTACAGTTTTAATAAAATCAAGATAGCACGACTCATCACCATTAAAAACAGGTTCCTGCCTTCCGACAAATACAATCCCATTAAAAGAAACTGCCCAGCTCACGTCATCTATAGTAATATTATTGAAAGTATGCGTCTGAAAAGGCGTTTGCCACCCTATTGAATTGGCATAATCTTGACTTTTCCTATTCACCAAATAACCGATATGCATGCTATCAGAAATTAATAGGTCTGATATAAAGCTTTTCCTTAGATTTTTCACAGAAAAGAATATATACTATTAACCCCGCTTTTAATTCATGGGATTGTTTCACAAAGACCTTAGGAAAGAGCTTGAATTAATTATTGCTTCTTTGAAGAGAAAT
>CAZLVM010000173.1:0-1541 GCA_964562875.1 uncultured Methanosarcinales archaeon
CAAATGGATGGTGAGAAAATTTTTGGAATGCAGCATATGTACAGAGAGACTGTGCTGTTTTTTCCCGGACAAGGACAGACTTGCCACGCATATTGCACTTTTTGTTTCAGGTGGCCACAATTTGTTGGAATGGATGAATTGAGGTTTGCATCAAAGCAAGCAGAACATCTTGCAGAATACATTTCTAACAACAAGGAAGTCACTGACGTGCTTTTCACTGGTGGCGATCCATTAATAATGAAAACCAAAATCCTTGAAACATACATTCGTCCACTTCTTGACTCTAAAATCAGTAATCTTAGAAATATCAGGATGGGAACAAATGCTCTTGCGTACTGGCCGTTTCGTTTTTTGACTGATGATGATGCTGATGATCTGTTGAGAATTTTTAGTGATATTAAAAAGGCGGGCAAACATCTTGCTTTTATGGCTCACTTCAACCATCCTGTAGAGTTAAAACATCCGGCAGTAAAAAATGCCATTGATAAAATCCTTGAGACTGGCGCAGTAATAAGAACGCAGTCTCCAGTGATGAAACATATAAACGATTCGCCACAGGTTTGGACAGAGATGCTTCTAAGGCAGGTTGAACTTGGCTGCATACCATATTATATGTTTGTTGCAAGAAACACTGGCGCAGATCATTATTTTTCACTTCCGCTGGTTGATGCCTGGAAGCTTTTCAGAGAAGCATACCAATCAGTAAGCGGAATATGCAGAACCATGCGAGGGCCGAGTATGTCTTGCCTGCCCGGCAAAATGCAAATACTCGGTGTAAATGAAATTGGAGATGAAAAAGTATTTACTATGCGTTTTATACGGGGAAGAAATCCTGATTGGGTTGCAAAATCTTTCTTTGCAAAGTTCGATGACAAAGCCACCTGGTATACAGATTTAAAACCCGCTTTTGGTGAAGAGAAATTTTTCTTCCAAGATGAGCTTGAAAAAATCCTAAAATCTGACGAAATTGAGATAGATTTCTAATAATTTCATGCAAAACAACAATTCTTTCGATCTCAGTCTTAATCTGAATGTAAGAGGTATGCCTTTATCGGCTACCCTTCACATTAATGAGCTATCAAATAAACTTAAGCAGCAGGGGAAAAAAGTTTATAAATTTGGGCTCGGACAATCACCGTTTCCTGTTCCCAAGGTAGTTGTTGATGAGCTGCGCATAAATGCATTTCAAAAAGACTATCTAGAAGTCAAGGGATTAAAACCTTTAAGAGAAGCTGTCGCAGAATATCACTCAAGAAGAAATGACATTCATTGCGGTGCCGATAGCGTGCTGATTGGTCCCGGATCTAAAGAGTTAATGTTTCTATTGCAGTTTGTTTATTATGGGGAATTGGTAATCCCAACTCCAAGCTGGGTTTCGTATGCACCACAGGCAAAAATTATTGGGAGACAAATTGCCTGGATAAAAACCAAAGAAAAAAATAAGTGGCGTTTGCTTCCAGAAGAACTACATAAAATTTGTGAAAAAGACCACTACAAACCCCGAATTGTTATTCTTAATTATCCTTCAAATCCAACCGGCG
>CAZLVM010000174.1:0-1538 GCA_964562875.1 uncultured Methanosarcinales archaeon
CTCGTTTTATCTTTCTCTTCGCATATGCTGGAAGATGTCCGGCAAGCTCTTTCAGTCCCATTTTCTGGAGCTCTTCAAGATTTTTCCCTCTTAAAATAAATTCTTTTTTTGCCATTTCAAATCTCCCTCAAATTTGTAATGTTACAAATTTTTTCTTTTAAAATTTGCACCATTTTTACTTCTTGGACCTCCCTGTCCTTCTAGCTGCAATAGAACCTACCTTTGCTCCAGGCGGAGCATTTCTTGATACTGTGTATGGGTAATTCTTATGTGCTGAGCTTGATCCTCCGTGAGGATGGTCTACAGCGTTCATGCTTTGTCCTGCAACCTTTGGCCATAGCTTGTTCTTTGCCTTCATTGCAAAGTGTTTCTTTCCTGCTTTGAGGAATGGTTTGTCTGGTCTTCCTCCTCCTGCGACTATGCCTATGCTTGCTCTGCATCCTGGAAGAAGAGTTTTATGCCTTTTTGACGGCAGTTCAACAACAATTCCTGTTGGCAGTTTTGAAAGTACTCTTGCGAATGTGCCTGAAGCCCTGCAGAACTTTCCGCCGTCTCCTGGTCTGCTTTCTATGTTGTATATTAGTGTTCCTTCTGGAACATCTTTGAGTGATTTTGTGTTTCCGGCTTTTATCTCGCTTTCCTGGCCGTATGTTACTTTTTCTCCGACTTTCATTCCTTCAGATGCTATTACCAGCCCTGTTTTTCCGTTGTCGTGTTTGATTACTGCAAGCGGCGCGCTATGCCCTCTGCAGGTTATAATATCTATAATTGCGCCTTCAATGTTTTCGTTTAATCCTACTGGCTGATGCTTGGCTGCTCCTGCGTACTTAAAGCTTGGAGCTAGGTATCTAGGTCCGCCTTTTCCTCTTGCCTGTGCTATTATTCGTTTTCCCATTTTACATCAGTCCTAGATTTGTTGCAATATCTATTGCAGGTGTTTCCATCGAAAACTTGACATATGCCCTTTTTTCGCCTTTTGGTGAAACAAAGGTGTTTACATTCATAACTTTTGCACTGAACATTTTTTCAACAGCATCTTTGACATCTTTTTTTGTTGCTTTCATGTCTACAACAAATATCAGCTTGTTTTCTGATTCCATAAGCCGAATCGATTTTTCTGTTGCCAAAGGGTATTTTATTATTGCCATTTTACATGAACATCTTGTTTTTTTGCATTTCTTCCAGTGCTTTTTCTGTGAATACAGTCAGCCTTCCTGGCTGTGCTCCTGGAGCAAGCATTTCTGCATTCAAAGCTTTTACTTCTGATATGTCGACGCCAGCAAGATTTTTTGCTGACTTCATAAGTGCGCATTCTCCTGATACTACTAATAGCGGGCCTTTGCTTTTCTTGTATTTTCTTCCCCTGTTTTTGCCTTTTCCGCTCCTTACTTTTTTCTTGCTTCCTCTTTTAACATCATCAGCAAGACCTATTGCTTTGAGTATTGCAGATGCAGCTTTTGATGTTTTTGTTTCTTCAATTTTTGTTTCTATAGCAAAAGGATAGTTAGTTGGTATTGAATGCCCTCTGTTTTCAACAA
>CAZLVM010000175.1:0-1532 GCA_964562875.1 uncultured Methanosarcinales archaeon
AAACATAGTTCTTTGTGAGGAATGTGGAGATGTATTTTACTGCCGCTGCCTTGTCAGTTTCAGAAAGGTTTTTGGAATCCTTGAGGTAGCCCACCGTATTCATCGCAACAAAAAGGGAAAGAGAAAACCGCTCCTTTGTTTTGAACGGGTTTTCTTTTCTTCCGCTGTCCATTTTTGCAACCAGCTTTATTGATTCCCCCAGGCCTGCCCTCCCGAAAAGGGAAAGACCGTACGCAAGGGAGTAACCTAGATTCATTCGGTTTTTATCTGATTCAAGGTCTTTGGGGCCCCTGTCAAAATCCGAGCCAAATTCATCTTCTGCCCATTTGGATAATTTTGCTGCTGCCCAATATTCATGCTCTCCCCCTGAATAAGTATCAACAAATTGCTTTACTGCAGCGAATTTCTCGTCCATTGGGGAATTGCTTTTGATTGCGCTAAGAACCTGTGCAGAAGACTCTTCAGCAGGTCCCTGCTTCTGGGGCACTAGAGACTGCCTTTCTTTTGTTTTTGTTGTGGATTGCATGGAGTCACATCCTGAGAGGAACGGGCCTGCGGCCAGCGGAAGCGCCAGGGCCAGCGAGCAAAATGCTGGGGCTCTTGATTTTAGTGTACTGGGGATCCTGGATTTTCGCTTCATTCCTGCTCACTAAAATATTGAGCAGGGAAATATTAAAAGAGTAATAGCGGAAAGTATGGCGATGGCGTACCTTAAAAAGATGCAAAATATGTTTGCCAAAGGTGAATATGCAGAGCTGAACATATTTTGCAAAGAGAAGCTTGAGTTCACTCCTGAGGATGTGGATTTGCTTTTCTTTTATGCAAGCACGCTTAATTCGCTTGGGAAGCACAAGGAAGCCAGGAATGCTTTCCATAAGCTTTTCATTATGACCCAGGATAGGCTTTTCCTTACCTGTGAGTCAATACCTGAGTTTGATGAGTTTGACAGGGAAGGCGCGCTGAAAAGCCTGGCTGAAGCAATTAAAGGGGAAAAAAGCGTGGACAACCTGTTTATTGCTTTTGAAGTGGCCTTTGCAAATGGTGAGGTTGAGATGGCAAGGCAGGCATTGTACTTCTGCTTTCGCACGGATTCCCGCAAAACGGTTTCCAAGCTGCAGGAGTTTTTTGAGAAGAAACACATCAAGGATCCTGAGAAGAGAATTATGGTTGTGGAGATGCTTGCCACACTAAAAAGGATACTTAAGGTGTGAATTGCCCACCATTACTGTTTAAAATAAGTTTTGAAGAGGTAAATGCATGAAGTCTTTTCGCGATTTTGTAAATGAATTGAAGGAGAGGGGCGAGCTTAAACAGATTGAGCCCTCCATGAAAAAATACCTCGAGATGGCGGGCGTGTTCAATGCGTTCCAGCCTACACCTGTGATGGGGCATGCGGAGGAGTCCGGAATCCGCTGCGTTTCGAATATTTTTGCAACAAAAGAAAAGGTTGCGGAGTATCTGGGCTGCGAGGTTTCTAAGATTGGGGAAAAAATGGTTCATGCAATCAATAATCCTTCTAAACCTGCAAAAGC
>CAZLVM010000176.1:0-1527 GCA_964562875.1 uncultured Methanosarcinales archaeon
CAAAAAGTATATAAATCAACTATTGAACTTGAAGTCTATGACCAAAAAGGACGAGAAAAAGGTTATAGGGATTACAGTAGGCAAAGACAAGGACTTTGTTGAGTGGTATTCTGAAGTGGTTCTGAAAGCAGAGCTTGCAGACTATTCCCCAATCAAGGGCTTTATGGTAATCAGGCCGTACGGCTATAGAATCTGGGAAAAAATCCAGTCATATTTTGATGACAGAATAAAGAAGCTTGGAGTCAAGAATGCATATTTCCCATTATTGATACCTGAATCATTCTTCAAGAAAGAGGCAGAGCATGCAGAGGGGTTTGCCCCTGAGCTTGCATGGATTGAACAAAAGGATGAAGAAGGGCAAAGGCTTGCAATAAGGCCTACTTCTGAAACAATAATGTATGATATGTACTCAAAATGGATAAGAAGCCATAGGGATCTTCCATTGAGGATAAACCAGTGGTGCAATGTGCTTAGATGGGAAGTAAAACAAACAAAGCCATTTCTAAGAACAAGAGAATTTCTCTGGCAGGAAGGCCACTGCGTCTATGAAACAGAAGAGGAATGCCAGAAAGAAGCTTTGATGTACCTCAACGAATACCAAAAAGTTGCATCAGACTTATTGTGCATTTATACAATTGCAGGAAGCAAGACAGAAAAGGAAAAGTTTCCAGGCGCCAAGATAACATACACTTACGAAGCTTTAATGCCTGACGGAAAAGCCCTCCAGATGGGGACATCCCACAATCTTGGCCAGGGATTTGCAAAATCATTTGGAATAAGTTTTCTTGGAAAAGATGAAAAGCCGCACACTCCTTGGCAGAACAGCTGGGGAATATCAACAAGGCTAATAGGAGCAATGATTATGGCGCACGGCGATGACAAAGGGCTTGTTATACCTCCAAAAATCGCGCCGATACAGGTTGTGATTGTGCCAATATATTTTGACAAGAACAGGGAAGAGATAATCAAGAAGTGCAAGGAAATAAAAAAATCACTTTCAATAAAATATGATGTAGAGCTTGACGACAGAGATGAATACTCTCCTGGATGGAAATTCAACGAATGGGAGCTTAAGGGAGTTCCTGTGAGGATGGAGTTTGGGCCAAAGGACATGGAAAAAGATCAGGCTGTTCTTGTCAGAAGAGACAACGGCGAAAAGCAGTTTGTCAAGCTTGAAGAAATACCTAAAGAAATTTCAAAGATTTTTGAGCAGATGGAGATGGACATGTTCAAGAAGTCAAAGAAGTTTACAGAAGATAATACTGTTGAGGCAGGCGACTGGAAGGATTTTGCAAAAGCAGTAAAAGACAAGAAGCTTGTCAAAGCATACTTCTGCGGAGATGCAGAATGCGAAGACCAGATTAAAGACAAGACAGGCGGCGCAACATCAAGATGCGTTCCTCTTGACTCAAAAAAGTTTGAAGGAAAGAAATGCGTGCAGTGCGAAAAGGATGCTAATGTTGAAGCTTATTTCTCAAAATCATATTAAGAATTTAAATTATATAAATAACTTCTTTTTTACCACCT